>URTH01000128.1 GCA_900550775.1 uncultured Eubacteriales bacterium
GTCCCCGCAGAAAAAAAAGAAAAAATCCTTTCCCACGCCGCCGCGAGCAGAAACCGAATCCTTGAAATTTTAAAAACCGATACCGTTTCGGACGAGGTACCGACCCCAAATCAAGACGCGTTTTTAAAACAGCCGCCGGCGCTCTCACTGTCGCTGATGTTCTGTGAGGAAACCTTTGCCTACACCTACCAGGAATACATCGAGCATTTGCGTCTTACCGAGGAATTTGCGAAAAAAAAGGAGCGCTATTCCGTGATAAAAACCAAGGAAAGCGCCTTTTTCAATATCCAAATCAACATCCGCGAAAACGAATATGTCATGATCTCAAAAAACAAGGCACCGGCGATTCATTTTATCGTACGGCACCCCATTTTACGGGAAGCGATCGAGCATCTGGATTTTACTTCACTCATTTAATTTTTCTTCCATCAGTTTTGCCAGCTGCTCGGCGCGCTGACGGATCCTTTTTTCATCCTCACCCTCGATCATGACGCGCACCAGCGGCTCCGTCCCGGAGGGGCGGATCAGCACCCGGCCGGAGGACGCAAATTCCGTCTCGATCTCCTTCATCAGCTGTGCAATCTCCGGCACCTTTTGATAGGCTTCTTCTGTCTTATACTCATTTTTCACCCTTGCATTGACCAAAACCTGCGGATAAACCCTCATCACCGAGGCAAGCTCCGACAGCTTTTTTTTGCTGCGGCAAATGACCGACAAAAGCAACAGACCGGTCACCAGCCCGTCTCCGGTCGTGTTATAGTCCAGCAAAATCACATGCCCCGACTGCTCGCCGCCGATTTTGTGTCCGCACTTTAACATTTCTTCCAGGACATAGCGGTCTCCCACCTTGGTACGCTTGATGGTAAGCCCTTCTCTCTCGCCCATCACAAAAAAGCCGAGATTGCTCATCACAGTTGCCACAACCGTATTGTCCGGCAGCTTTCCGCGCGCCTTCATATCCAGCGCACAAACTGCCATAATCTTGTCGCCGTCCACGTATTCGCCGTTTTCGTCCACCGCAAGCACGCGATCCGCATCGCCGTCAAATGCCAGTCCTGCGTCAAAGCCGCCGTCCTTTTTGACATATTCCATCAACTGCTCCATATGCGTGGAGCCGCAGCGATCGTTAATATTGATTCCGTTCGGCTTATCACAAAGCACCGTCACCGTTGCGCCAAGCTCCTCCAGCGCGCGTTTTGCCGTCACCGAGGAAGCGCCGTTTGCGCAGTCAATAGCAACACGAAGTCCGTCTAAGCGGCCGTCCACCGTACTTTTTACAAAATCGATATAGTCGCGCACCAGGCCGTCCGCATGGGAAACATGACCGATGTTTTCATGGGTGGGGCAAACGATTTCCTCCGCATGATCCAAAATAATGGCCTCAATCCGTTCTTCAATCGCATCGCTCAGCTTATACCCCTCTTTGCTGAAGTATTTGATGCCGTTATGCTCAAACGAGTTATGCGATGCCGAGATCATCACACCGGCATCATAGGCATGGGTGCGCACCAGATACGCAATGGCCGGCGTGGGAATCACACCAACCAAAACGGCCTCTGCACCGACGCTGCAAATCCCGGCAACCAATGCCGCCTCCAAAATATCGCCGGAGATTCGGGTGTCCTTTCCTACCAGAATTTTCGGCTTGCCGCCGCACTCCCCGGTCAGCACATAAGCGCCGGCCTGACCGATTGCAAACGCCAGCTGCGGTGTCAGCTCCTGATTGGCAATACCGCGCACCCCGTCTGTTCCGAATAATCGACCCATATTTTTGTCCTCCAATTTTCATTGCTCACACAGAGCATATTTCTGTTACAAAATAGCACATTTCTATTATTATAGAGGAAAACCGTTTATTTGTCAATTCCCATCTTTGTTAAAATTTCCATTGCGACACGGATTCCATCCACCGCTGCGCTCACAATGCCGCCGGCATAGCCTGCACCCTCACCGGCCGGGTAAAGACCGTCAAGGCTTACGCTTTTGAGTGACGCGTCACGCAGAATCCGCACCGGCGCCGAGGTGCGCATTTCAACCCCGGTCATTATGCCCTGTTTGGAAAAGCCGGGCATCTTTCGTTCAAAATCAACCATTCCCTCTTTCAGCCCCTGCACGATAAACGGGGGCAGACAGTCGCGCAGCATCGCAAACCGCCATTTTCCCGTAAAGCTCGGATTGGTTTCCCGCAGCCGGTCGGACATGCGGTCTGCCATAAAATCACGGACGCACTGCACCGGCGCTGCGCCGTCACCGCCGCCGGTACGCCATGCCGCCGCCTCATATCTTTGCTGAAATTCCATGCCGGAGAGTATCCCGTCCCCGGCAAAATCCTCCGGGCGCACCGAGACTACAAGGGCGCTGTTGGCGTTTTCAAGGTCACGGCGGTACTCGCTCATGCCATTGACCACCAAATGCTCCGGCTCGGACGAGGCGTTGACCACTCTGCCGCCCGGACACATACAAAACGAATAACAGCTGTGTTCCTTTCCGTTATGAACCAGCCGATAATCCGCCGCCGGCAGTCCAAGCTCCGTACCGCCGTACTGAATACGGTCAATCATCTGCTGCGGATGCTCAACGCGCACCCCGGCGGCAAACGCCTTGGGCTGCATCGCGATGCCGCGGCGTTCCAATAGCCGATAGGTATCGCGGCTGCTGTGACCCAGCGCCAAGACAAGCTGCCTGCACGCGATTTGTTCACCGTGATTGACCGTAATGGCCGCCAGTTCGCCATGCTCAGCCTGCACATCGGTCAGACAGGTCGAAAACCGCACCGTACCGCCCAGGCGGATAATTTCTTCCCGCATGGAGCGCACCACCGGGCGGAGACGGTCTGTACCGATATGCGGCTTGGCACGGTACAGGATATCTTCGGGCGCGCCGTGCCGCACAAAGGTTTTCAGCACATATCGCTGCCTGGGATCGCCGATTCTTGTATTCAGCTTTCCGTCCGAGAATGTCCCGGCGCCGCCCTCACCGAATTGCACATTGGATTCCGGGTTGAGTTTTCCGCCATTCCAGAATCTTGCCACCTCGGCAGCCCTTCGATCCACGTCCTCGCCGCGTTCAATCAAGAGCGGACACGCGCCGGCTTTTGCCAAAACATAAGCCGCAAACAGGCCGCACGGCCCCATGCCGACCACCACCGGGCGGACGGTCGGCGGCAAAACGCGTGGAATCGCCATCTCTTCTGCCGTTTTTAAGGGGCGGATGGCTTCGCTCTCGCTGCAAGTTCCCTCTTTCACGGTTGCCGCCACCTGATACACGTAGTGGATGTTTCCCTTGCGCCGCGCGTCAAGCGATTGCTTATAGATCCAAAAATCCGCCGCCAAAACGCAATGCAGCCGCACAATTTCTTGTGCGGCGCAAAGAACTTCTTCTTCTGTATGCCGAATCGGCATGTTAATCGGCCCTATCAGTATCTGCATACTTCATCACCATTTCATTTTGTTTCCGTTTTACTTTCCGTCCCGATGCAGCGTCAGCTCCGCCTCGGAGATGTCACGCAGAATCTTCACGCCATCGGGAACAATCAATTTCACCTTGACCTTATCATTGTCCGTAAACTTTTCAATCGGGATCGGCTCGGTCTGAATCACGGAAATCTTTGCCGTCAGCTTATCGTCTCCGTAAATCTGGACTTCTTCCGGATCCAGAGTGTAGCTGAGATCTTCCATAAAGCGTGCTCGCTCGTCGGCGTCTGCCGCAGAAAACTGCGGTGCGATCTTCACCCTGCGCAGCTTGACCACCGCACAGTGCACCTCGCTCTCCTTTACGTCCTGATGCACGCGGTTCATCAGCGCGTCCATCGCCAAAAGCTCTTTATCGTCTATGCCGTAAAACCGAATCGGCAAAACATTGTCGATATCCACATCCGCGCCGGCATAGTCCAGGGTCACCCCGGCCTTTACAATCTTGCCGATGACCGATTCCGGCCCGGAGATGGTGACAGAATCCGGCTCCGCCACAATCGGCCCTGCCATGTAATCCTCGGCCAAAGACCCGGTGGTCTTAACCTCCAGGCCAAGCTCCTTTTTCACCAGCTTTTCCGTCTTTACGTCTACGGTATAGTGGCTCTGATTGGAGATCCCGACATTTTCAAACGGGACAACCACCTCAACCGGGATGGTCGTCTGTCCAACCTTGCTGATGCCGGACACGTCCGCCTTGGCGATGATGGTTTTCATATCGTATCGACCCATCTTTTTACGGCTGCCTTTCAGCTTGATACTGATAGAGGTCGCCGACTCGTTCACCACGCTGATTCCGTTTTCGTTTAATTGTTCCTCACCGACAAACTGAATCGGAAGATCGCGCACGCTGACCTCGACTGCCGGATCCAAAACCAGAATGATGTATGCCCAGATCAGCACGGCAACAATCACCGAGATCACCTTTAGCGCATTATCGTTGGCAAATATCTTTTTCACGATTTTTTGCCCCCCTTCACAAAGCTGCGCAAATCAAACCTTCCGTCGGGGCTATCCTTTGTCAAAACGGCCGTGTTTAAAAGCTGCACAATCCGCTCGCGCAGGGACTCCTCACCGAACCCGGTATTTAAACTGCCGCGGTACGCAACCGAAATATTGCCTGTCTCCTCCGAGACAATCACCACAACGGCGTCCGACTCCTCTGAGATTCCAAGCCCTGCCCGGTGTCTGGTTCCCAGCTCCTGGCTGATATTGGGGTTTTGAGAGAGCGGCAGCACACAGGCCGCCATCTCCACTTTGTTATCCCGAATCACGACCGCGCCGTCATGCAGCGGCGTATTCGGCACAAAAATATTCTCAATCAGTTCGCTGGTCGTCTCGGCGTGAACCCGAATCCCGGAGCTGATTAACGGTTCAATATTATCCTCTATGTGCCGATGGCGGCGTTTTCAATCACGATCAGGGCGCCCGTCCGGCTGTTTGCCATGGCCTGTGCGCCGCGCGCAATCTCGCGGATGGTCTGCAGCGCCGCCGCGTCAAATTCACCTTTGGAGTTAAACCACTTGCTCATGGTACTTCTTCCCATATGCTCCAGCACACGGCGCAGCTCCGGCTGAAAGACGATAAGCAGCGCGATCAGGCCAAGCTGCAGCACGTTGCTTAAAATATAGTACAGGGTGTTCAGCCGAAAAAAGAAGCTCGCCTGGGTCACGATCACCAAAAGGACAACACCCTTTAAAAGCTGCATCGTCCTGGTATCGCGGATAAACTTAAGCGCCTTATAGACCAGATACGAAACCGCCAGAATATCGATCAGATCGGTAAACCGAAGCAATGCGATCTGATTCATCGCCGTATGATAAAAATTCTGCCACCACATTGTTTCGATCCCCTCTTTTCTGTAATTTTTGATTATATGATTTTAATATGCTTTGCCCCAGTAAACCATCTTGGTTGCAGGCTTGCCGCAGCAGATACAGGTATCACTGATGGCCTCCTGCTCAAAGGGGATACAACGGGACGTTGCCGTGGTATCTTCTTTAATCTTTAATTCGCATGCCTCATCGCCGCACCACATTGCCTTGACAAAGCCGCCCTTTTCCTCCACAATGTTCTT
>URTH01000129.1 GCA_900550775.1 uncultured Eubacteriales bacterium
AAGCCCCAGCCGATCCGCGTTTTCAATGATAATGGTGTTGACATTGGCGATGTCCAGCCCGGTTTCGATGATGGTGGTGCAGACCAAAACATCAATTTCGCCCTCCGACACGCCCATCATGATTTCTTCCAGTTCGCGCTCGTGCATCTGCCCGTGCGCAACCGCCACCCTTGCCTCCGGCACCAGTTCAGCGATGCGGTTTGCCGCCTTATAAATGCCCTCAACGCGGTTATAAAGGTAATAGACCTGGCCGCTGCGTCCAATCTCACGGGAGATGGCCTCACGGATGACATCCTCCTCATATTCCAGCACGTAGGTCGCTACCGGATAACGCTCACTGGGCGGCTGGGTCAGCAGGCTCATATCCCGGATTCCGCTCAGGCTCATGTGCAGCGTTCTCGGAATCGGCGTGGCCGACAGGGTCAGTACATCGACCTCTTTTCGGATTTCCTTCAACTTTTCCTTATGCGCAACGCCAAAGCGCTGCTCCTCATCGATCACCAAAAGCCCCAGCTTATGAAAGTGAATGTTCTTGCCCAAAAGCTTGTGGGTGCCGATCACGATATCGGTCTCGCCGGTTTCAAGCCCCCGTACAACCTCTTTTTGCGCCGCGCCGGTCACAAACCGCGACAACATTCCGACCGTGATGGGATAGTGCATCATGCGCTGCTTAAAGTTATGAAAGTGCTGCGCCGCCAAAATGGTGGTCGGTACCAGGTACGCCACCTGATATCCGCTCATGGCCGCCTTAAAGGCCGCACGCATCGCGACCTCTGTCTTGCCGTATCCCACATCGCCGCACAAAAGCCGATCCATGGGATGCGGCTTTTCCATATCCGCCTTGACCTCTTCAATGCTGCGCAGCTGATCATCCGTCTCCTCATAAGGAAAGGCCGCCTCAAAGTCACGCTGCCACTCGCTGTCCTTTGCAAATGCAATACCGGGAATCTGACTGCGCTTGGCATAAAGCGCGATCAGTTCTTTTGCCATGTCCTTGGCCGCCGCCTTGACGCGCTGCTTGGTATTGCCCCACTCGGCGCCGCCCAGCTTGTTGACCTTGACCCTGGCGCCCTCGGCCGCCGTATGCTTAAACACCATGTCCAGCTGGTCGGTGGGTACGTACAAAACATCGCTGCCCCGATACTGAATCTTTAAATAGTCCTTGCGCACCCCGTCCACATGGAGCTGCTCGATTCCCGTATAAACGCCGATACCGTGGTTTTGATGCACCACATAATCGCCCGGATTCAGATCGGTAAAGCTGGATATCTTTTCGCCCTGCGGCCGCGCACTGCGCCGCTTTTTCTTTTTTTCGCCGCCGAAAATCTCACGGTCGCCGATCACCGCTGTCCGAATCAGCGGATAGGCAAAGCTCCGCCCGATGCTGCCGGACGATACGACAATGCCACCGGGAGAGGGCAGCTTTTGAAGGGTTTCCTGATAACTGCACCGAATCTGTTCCTCCTCCAGCTGCGCCGCAAGCCTTTGCGCACGCAGCGGTGACCCGGCAAGCAAAACGGTACGGTATTTCTCCTTTTGATAAAACCGCAGGGTATCGCAGAGAAATTCCAGTTTCCCCTGAAAACCGCTGAGGCTTTTACAGGTAAAGCTGTGCATCCGCACCGGGCGGTAATCCGGCGTGGTGCGCGCCACGCCGCTTAGGCCGATCAGGCGTTTTTCAATCCGCCGCACCGCTTCCCGGTAGGGAAGTGTATACAATACGTCGCCGCGCGGAATCATGCCGCGCTCCGCCATATCCAAAACGTCCTCGCTCTGCTGCCGCGTCAACTGCTCGATTTTCTCACGGATGCGTGCCGCCTCGTCCCAGAATATCAGCGCGTCTTTTGGCAGATAGTCAAGAATCGTCGGAACAGTGTCATAAAGATAAGGGATATACTTATCCAGGGACGCAAAAAGCAGCCCTTCCTCCAGCCTTTCGATGTCACGGGATAGGGTTTTGTTTAATTTTTCCGCCGTCTCGGCAGACGGTTTGATCCCCTTTTGCAGCTTTTTCAGCTTTTCGGTCAGCACGGACCGCTCCGTATCCGACAAAAGCAGTTCTCTTGCCGGCAGAATCTCGATACGCTCCAGCTTATCCACGGTGCGCTGCGATTCCGGGTCAAAGGAACGCACCGAATCGATCTCGGTGTCAAAAAACTCAACCCGAACCGGCAGACCGCCGCTCCCCGCAAAGGGAAACACATCTAAAATTCCGCCGCGCATACTGAACTGGCCGGGACCCTCGACCATTTCCTCGCGGCGGTAGCCAAGGACGGTCAGCCGGGCAGCAATCTCCAAAAGCTCCATTTCCTCACCGACCGTCAGCTGCAAGGCCAGCTTTTGGCAGGCCGCCTTCGGGAGCGTTGCCTGCAGCATTGCCTCCGCCGTGCAGACCACACAAAAAGACTCGTCCTTTAACATGTGCCAAAGAACCGAGAGCCGCTGTCCGGTCACGTCCTGTCCCTTTGCCTCGACATCATAAAATAATAAATCCGTCCTCGGATACAGGTGTACGATATCTCCCAAAAAGAACTTTAAATCCGCGTACAGCTGTCTGGCCGTACTCTCATCGGCCGTCACAACCAGCGCCGGCTTTTGCTGCGACTTCATCACACAATCAATAAGGTGTGCCCTGACAGAGTCCGACACACCCGTAACGCCGACCGGCATATTTTTTTCCTGAATATCCTGCACAAGATCGCCGAACTCGGCAAGTCCCTGCATCATCTCTAAAAAAGCATCCATCATCTCTCACCTAACCGTTAAAACGGTTCATCGCCGCCGCCGCGTCCTCTCTGATCATGACCTCCACTGCGTCTGCCGCACGGATCACCGTCTGAATCAGAATTTCGGTCTCCTCTTTGCTAAAATGCCCAAGGACAAAATCCTTGCAGTCAAAGTCCTCGTGCCGCGGCTGTCCAACGCCGATTTTAATCCGCGGAAAGACATCGGTATTTAACTGATAAATAATATTTTTAATGCCGTTATGTCCGCCGGCGCTCCCCTTTTCCCGGATGCGAAGCTTCCCGGTAGGGAGTGAAACATCATCATATATCACAATGATCTCTTTCGGATCCAGCTTATACCAATCCTTAAACGCACGTACGCTCTCGCCGCTTAGATTCATATAGGTCTGCGGCTTTGCCACGATCACCTTTTCGCCGCCGATGCGCCCCTCGCCAAAGACGGCGCGGAACTTTTCTTTCTTCATGCTGATGTCATACTTGGCACAAATCGCGTCAACCGCCTCAAAGCCGATGTTGTGGCGCGTGCCGACATATTCCCGGCCGGGATTTCCCAGCCCGACGATCAAGTACATATCCTACGAATCCTTTCTCCTGTTTTTCTTCACCCAGCCGTCCTTGTTGACCTGCCTTGCCCTGGCAATTGCCAGTGCATCCTCCGGCACCTCATCGGTAATGGTCGAGCCTGCCGCCGTATAAGCGCCCTTTCGCACCGTCACCGGGGATACCAGGTTGCTGTTGCAGCCGATAAAGCAGTCGTCCTCAATCACGGTGCGGTGCTTTTTGATGCCGTCATAGTTAACCACCACCGTACCGCAGCCAAAATTCACCCTCTCGCCCACATCGGCGTCCCCGACATAGGTAAGATGCGCAATTTTGGTGCCGTTGCCGATGGTCGCGTTTTTCACCTCGACAAAATCGCCGACCTTGTTGCCGCTGCCGATGACCGATCCCGGTCTGATATACGCAAACGGCCCAACACTGGTGTCCGAGCCGATTTTGGAATCCAGCACCACCGAGGACTGGATTTCGGTACGGTCGCCCACCTTTGCGTTTTCCAGTCTTGTGTTGGGGCCGATCACACATGCCTCGCCGATCTCCGTCTCACCCTCTAAGATGGTACCCGGATAAATCACCGTGTCCATACCGACCGTTACGCCGTACGCCGCACGTACCGAATCCGGATTTAAAACGATCGCGCCGCGGCGCATCAGGTCATGCACCGTGCGGCGGTTTAAAATCGCGTCCGCCTCAGCAAAAAGAATGCGGTCGGTTACCGCAATCCCCTCTTCCCGGTCCGCCGGGGATATCTCCACCGCCGCGCCGTTTTGCAGCATTTGCTGCGCCGCCGCCGCAAAGGGGCATTCCGCCTTTGCCGACTGCGCCGCATCGCGGCAGATGCGGCGCAGTGCGCCGATATCAAAGAGGTACGCTGCCGCAAAGGAAGCCGCCGAGAAGAACGGCGAGACCGAGGAAAAGGTCAAGAAGGTAACGAAAAAGGCGGCTGTCAAGAAATCCACCGCAAAGAAAACTCTGCCGTGGATGACCAAGACCACCAATAAATTCAAAAAGCTGAAGGACGAGGCTGTACAGGAGCTGACTGCCAAGCAGCAGGAGCAGTACGCCAAGGCTCTGGCAAAGTATGAAGCAGAAAAGGCGGCTGAGAAGGCGAAAAAAGCCGCTGAGAAGAAAGCAGCAGCGAAAAAGCCTGCCGCAAAGAAAAAGACCACGGCAAAGGAGAGCGCCGAATGAGTGAAATGGTAACAGTAGTCGGCGCAGGACTGGCCGGCTGTGAGGCTGCATGGCAGCTGGCACAGCGCGGTATCTCTGTGCGCCTGTGTGAGATGAAGCCGGTGCAGCATACGCCGGCGCACCACTCGGACGATTTCGCTGAGCTGGTGTGCTCCAACTCGCTGCGCTCGGACGAGCTGGCGAACGCCGCCGGTCTGCTCAAGGAGGAGCTGCGCCGTCTGGACAGCCTTATCCTCTCCTGTGCGGATGCGCACCGCGTAGAGGCGGGCGGCGCACTGGCGGTTGACCGCGAAGCCTTCGCGGCAGCCGTCACCGAGAAGATCAAGAACCACCCGAATATCGAGGTGGTCTATGGTGAAGTGACCGAGATTCCGGAGGGCAGAGTCGTTATCGCCTCAGGCCCGCTGACCTCGGATACGCTGTTTGACGCCATCCACGCCAAGGTCGGCGGCGATTTCCTGCACTTTTACGATGCCGCCGCGCCGATTGTCACGGCTGAGAGCATCGATATGGATTCTGCCTACGAGGCGTCCCGCTACGGCAAGGGCACGGCGGATTACATCAACTGCCCGTTCTCCCGCGAGGAGTACGAGGTGTTCTGGAACGCGCTGACCACCGCTGAGGAAGCACCGGTACACGGCTTTGAGGATTCCAAGGTGTTCGAGGGTTGCATGCCCATCGAGGTTAACGCACGCCGCGGCTTTGACACGCTGCGCTTCGGCATTTTGAAGCCGATCGGCCTGCCGGACCCGAAAACCGGCAAGGATCCGTATGCGGTCCTGCAGCTGCGCCGCGACAACGCGAACGGCACGCTGTACAATCTGGTCGGCTGCCAGACTCACCTCAAGTTCGGTGAGCAGAAGCGCGTGTTCTCCATGATCCCGGCGCTGCACGATGCGGAATTCGTCC
>URTH01000130.1 GCA_900550775.1 uncultured Eubacteriales bacterium
GGATGCTCAAATATTTTATGCAGCGGGTCACCAAGCGCGGCCTGCTCGGCAGTCTGCTCAAGCCCCGTGTGATGATTTGCGTTCCCAGCGGTGTGACCGAGGTGGAAGAGCGCGCCGTGATTGACGCCGGGATGCAGGCCGGTGCGAGAAAGGTTTATCTGATTGAAGAGCCGCTGGCGGCCGGAATCGGCGTTGGCATCGACATTACGCAGCCGTGCGGCAGCATGGTGGTCGATATCGGCGGCGGAACCAGTGATATTGCCGTGATTTCCCTGGGCGGTATTGTAATCAGCCGATCCATTAAGGTTGCCGGCGATAATTTTGACGACGCCATCATCCGGTACATACGGAAGAAGTATAACATTCTGATTGGCGAGCGAACCGCAGAGGAATTGAAGGTCAAGATCGGCTGCGTCCGCAAACGGGACAAGCTGCTTGCGATGGACGTCAGGGGCAGAAGTCTGGTTTCCGGCCTGCCAAAGACGATTCAGGTGACCTCGGACGAGATGTACGACGCTTTGATTGAGCCGGCGATGACCATCGTGGACGAGATTCGCGGCGTGCTGGAGGAAACGCCGCCGGAGCTGCTTGGCGATATCAGCGCAAGAGGGATTATTCTGTCGGGCGCAGGGGCGCTTTTGTTCGGAATGGAGCGGCTGATTCAAAATGAAACCAGGATTAAGACCGTGACGGCCGAAGAGCCGGAAAACTGTGTGGTTTGCGGTACCGGCCGTGCGCTGGAAAACCGTGAAATTTTAGACGCCTATGTCGGCGCAAAAACAAGAGAAGAATCGCAGAGGTGAATGAAATGGAGTTAAATATCAAAGAGATTATGAATATTATTCCGCACCGTTATCCATTTTTGTTGGTGGATAAGATTGTGGAGTTTGAGGAGGGCAGCCATGCGGTCGGCATCAAAAACGTCACCATGAACGAGCCGTTTTTTCAGGGACATTTTCCCGGTGAGCCGATCATGCCCGGCGTGCTGATTTGTGAGGCACTGGCGCAGGTTGGTGCGGCCGTTGTGCTCAGCGCCCCGGAAAACCGCGGCAAGCTGGCGGTCTTTACCGGCATCAACAACTTTAAATTCCGGCATCAGGTGACGCCGGGCGACACCCTGCGGCTTACGGTGACCCTGACCCGTGCGCGCGGCAATATGGGCAAGGCGGATGCCTGTGCCTATGTCGGCGATGCGGTTGCCGCCAAGGGTGAGATTTCCTTTGCGCTGATTGAAAAAAAGGGCGAAGATAAAGACTAAAATATGAAAAGAGGGCGCAGCATTCGCTGCGCCCTCTTTTTTGTCATATTAGATTAAAGAACGGTAAAGGTCTGCCAGTTCTTCTACACTGGTATCGCGCGGATTGCCGGGACGGCAAGCGTCGTCATAAGCCGACTGTGCCAAAAAGGCAATATCTTCTTCCTTTACGATTTCCTTTAAGTCTGCCGGAATGCCGACATCCTTTGACAGCTGCTTTACAGCGTCAATGGCTGCCTTGCGGTATTCCTCCTGGCTCATGGTCTCGGTACCTGCAACGCCCATTGCCGCTGCAATATCCCGATATTTTTCGCCGGTGGCCGGTGCATTGTATTCCATCACGGTCGGAAGAATAATGGCATTGGCTACGCCGTGCGGTGTGTTATAAAGTGCGCCCAAGGGATGTGCCATGGAATGCACAATACCAAGACCAACATTGGAAAATCCCATGCCGGCCACATACTGTCCGAGCGCCATGCCTTCTCTGCCCTCCGGGGTGTTGGCAACCGCGCCGCGCAGGTGCTTGGAAATAATCTCAATGGCCTTTAAGTGGAACATATCCGAAAGCTCCCATGCGCCCTTGGTGATATAACCCTCAATGGCGTGGGTCAGCGCGTCCATACCGGTTGCGGCGGTCAGCCCCTTCGGCATGCTGGACATCATATCCGGGTCAACAATGGCAACCTGCGGAATATCATGCACATCGACACAAACCATTTTACGGCTCTTCTCTTCATCGGTAATAACGTAGTTAATGGTAACCTCCGCTGCGGTGCCTGCCGTCGTCGGAACGGCAATGATCGGCACGGCCGGGTTCTTGGTGGGGGCTACGCCCTCTAAGCTGCGGACATCCTCAAATTCCGGATTGCGGATGATGATGCCGATCGCCTTTGCGGTATCCATTGCACTGCCGCCGCCGATGGCGATCAGTCCGTCTGCACCGCATTCACGAAAGGCCGCAACGCCCTCTTTCACATTGGTAATGGTCGGGTTTGCCTGCACCTTGGAAAATACGCTGTACGGAATCTGCGCCTGATCCAAAAGGTCGGTCACCTTCTGCGATACGTGGAACTTCACCAGATCGGGGTCGGTTACCACAAGGATCTTTTGAAATCCCCGTGCCTTTACCTCGTCCGGGATCGCCTGGATCGCACCTGCACCGTGGTACGAAGTCTCGTTTAATACAAATCTGTTTGCCATACTTCACATCTCCTTATGTTTCATAATTTGATATTTTTCTGTACAGCCTCATATTACCGCAGAAAATCGCGTCTGTCAAGCGTTTTTTCCGTAATTTTTCACTTTCTTTCGCTGCGGTAGCGCGACGGTGAAATTCCCTCGTTCTTTTTAAAGATATTGGAAAAATAAAATTCATTTTCATAGCCCACAGCGGCCGCGACATCATAAAGCGGCATGTTGCTGTCGGTCAAAAGCTGTTTGGCGGCGTTTAGCCGAAGCTCGGTCAGTTTATCGGAAATCGTCACGCCGCTTTCTGCCTTAAACTGCCGCGCCAGGCTGCGGTAGCTGATGTTCAGCGCGTTTGCGATATCCTCTACCTGGATTTTTGTCTGATAATACTCCTTAAGATAAAGCTCTACCTGGGACGATACGCTGTTAACCGCCTTGGTCTCCGTCTCGTCCGGGCTGCCGCTCCAATTGTCATAAAGCCGCATCAGCCAGGTCATAAACGCAGCTTTTGTCCCGTAAATGCCGTCCGAGACCGGCATCTGCTCCACCGCAGAATCAAACGGGTACGCGCGGCAGCGGCTCAGCTCTGTGTAAAGCTGCACGGCCTGTTCCTTTTGCGGATCGGCCTCCAGACTGAACCGAATACAAATCCCGTCATCGCCGGTATTATTATGCCGGTGCGCGTGAACCACGCCTGGTGCAACCAGATACGACTGCCCGGCCTCCACCAAAAATTCCTGATCCTCAATCTTGGTATAGACCGAGCCTTTGGCAACATAATTAAATTCAAACCACGGATGGTAATGCGGCTGTACGACCCAATGCCGGGAGTGCCGCGCACGGCTGACATAGCTAATCTCGCCGCGCAGCCCCTCAAACTCCATCGGCTGCATCATAATGCGGTTCAGCCGGTCGATCAGCTGCTTTATCTTTTCGTAAGTCATCAAAAATCCCATCCCCCTTTTTCCTTATTTTAACATAGTCCGCCGTTTTTGTAAATGGCAAAATATTATATATTTTTACCGTAAAATTGTCCGATAAATATATTCAATATTTTTCAATTGGCAGTATAATGAAGATAACAAAAGAAAGGATGTGCAAGTGATGAAAATTTTTATTGATACTGCCAATGTCTCCGAAATCCGCGAGGCAAATGAATGGGGCGTTGTCTGCGGCGTGACGACCAACCCGTCCCTGATCGCGCGTGAAGGCCGTGACTTTAAAGAGGTTGTAACCGAAATCACCTCAATCGTAGACGGCCCGATCTCCGCTGAGGTGATCAGCCTGAAGGCGGACGGCATGGTTAGCGAGGCGCTGGAGCTGAGCAAGATTCATCCCAACATTGTCATTAAAATTCCGATGACCAAAGAGGGATTAAAGGCCGTAAAGCAGCTGAGCGCAAAGGGGATTAAAACCAATGTAACGCTGATTTTCAGCCCGGCACAGGCATTGCTGGCGGCAAAAGCCGGCGCAAGCTATGTCAGCCCGTTTGTCGGACGGCTGAACGACATTGCCTCTTGCGGCAACAATTTAATCTCCGAGATTGCCGAGATGTTTGATCTGCATGCAATCGATACCGAAATCATCGCAGCCAGCATCCGCAGTCCGCAGGATGCGGTTGACGCGGCGCTGGCCGGTGCACACATTGCCACCATTCCGTATAAGGTGCTGGAGCAGATGCTGCATCATCCTTTGACGGACGCCGGGATCGAGCGGTTCTTAAAGGATTGGGAGAGCGTAAAATAAAGGAGATATACCATGCTGACAGGGATTGATATCGGCGGCACCAAGTGCGCCGTCTTAACCGGCGACGGTGAGAACATCATCGAGCGGATTGCGTTTCCGACCACCAATGTGGCCGACACGCTTTCGGCCATCTACGCCGCGGTGGAAAAGGTCGGCTGCGGTGACGCAATCGGCGTCAGCTGCGGCGGCCCCTTGGACGCAGAGCGCGGCGTCATTCTTTCGCCGCCAAATCTGCCGGGCTGGGATAACATTGCCATTGTTCGGGAGCTTGTGCAGCGGTTTGCGGTACCGGCCGCACTGGAAAATGACGCAAATGCCTGCGCCCTGGCGGAATGGCGGTTCGGCGCCGGCCGCGGCAGCAAAAACATGATATTTTTGACCTTTGGTACCGGCATGGGCGCCGGTCTGATTTTAGACGGCCGCCTCTATCGCGGCACCTCCGGCATGGCCGGCGAGATCGGGCATGTCCGCATGGAACGGTTCGGGCCGTGCGGCTACGGAAAGGCCGGCTCGTTTGAGGGCTTTTGCAGCGGCGGCGGGATTCGGCAAATCGGACAGACGGTTGCCAGAGAAAAGCTGCAAGCCGGGCAAACCGTGGGATTTTGCCAAAGTGCGAGCGACTTAGACCGCATTACGGCAAAGTCGATTGCCGAGGCGGCAGTCGCCGGCGACACGGACGCCATCCGGGTTTATGAAATTTGCGGCGAAAAGCTGGGGCAGGGGCTTTCTGTTTTGATCGATGTTTTAAATCCGGAAAAAATTGTGATTGGAAGTATTTATGAGCGCAGCGGCGCACTGCTGAAAACCTCGATGGAGGCTGCGATCGAGCGGGAATCACTGGCAGCGGCACGCAGCGTCTGCCGAATTGTTCCGGCGGAGCTGGGCGACAGCGTCGGGGACTTTGCGGCGATTGCGGTTGCGGCCGGTGCACTTGAGAGGAGTCAGGAAAAATGAATGATAAGATGAAAGAACTGTTTCAGCGCTATCCGGCGCTTGCATCCTGTGAGGAGAGTTTGAATGCCGCGCTTTTGGCGATGGAAAAAACCTACCGTGATGGGGGAACCATTCTGCTTTGCGGCAACGGCGGCAGCTGCGCCGACTGCGACCACATTGTCGGCGAACTGATGAAGGGCTTTTTGAGTCTGCGGCCGATGGACGAGGCGACAAAGCACGCGCTGACAGAGCGCTATCCGGAGGACGGCGCG
>URTH01000131.1 GCA_900550775.1 uncultured Eubacteriales bacterium
CCAGCTTTCTATTAAATTACTCAGCTTCACTTTTCCATCACCAAACCCCTCTTTTCGGAAAATCAATTTTTGTTTTTGACTTTGACTTTCTTTGACCTTTGTCTATATTATAGCACCATATTTTTGTTTGTCAAGGGGTTTTTGAAAAAAATTTCAAAAAATTTTACGAAAATTTCTGACCGTTTCTTTTTCCTTTTTTCAATAAAATAAGTGCAGCTTTCGGCGCCTCTTCGGCACCGTGCGGCTGCACTTTTCTTTTATTCTTTCACGATTTCCATGGTTGCAATCACAATCGGCGTATGCGGCTTATCGTTGTTATCACGCGGCGTCTTTAAAAAATCATCCACCGTGTCCATCCCCGCAATCACCCGGCCGAAAGCCGCATAATTTCCGTCCAGGTGCGGCGCGCTTTCATAGCAGATAAAGAACTGACTGGACGCAGAATCCGGGGCGCTGGAGCGCGCCATGGAAACCACGCCGCGTTCATGCGTCAGGGTATTTTGACGAAAGCCGTTGGCGGAAAATTCACCTTTGATGGTCTTTTCACTGCCGCCGGTGCCGTCGCCGTTCGGGTCGCCGCCCTGTGCCATAAAGCCATCAATGATGCGGTGAAATGTCAGGCCGTTATAAAAACCGCTGTCTACTAAGGTCAAAAAATTTTTTACCGTTTCCGGCGCGTATTGCGGCGCCGTCTCTATGGTAAATGTTTTGCCGTTCTCCATGGTAACCAAAACCTTTTGCGGCACGGAAGGATCGACGCCGCCGATGGTCTCTGTCTTCTGTTTACCGCAGCCGGCAAGGGAAAAGCAGAGCAGACCGATAAGGAAAAGCGCTGCTAATTTTTGATACTGTTTCATACAAATACCTCCGAGTATTATTTTGTTTTGTTCTCTTCTTTCCGATTTTATACCCAAACTTTTTTCTTGTCAAGAAAAACCGAAGAAAAACGGATTTTTTTATGAATGTTCCGTTCTTTGTTTTCGTAAGTATAATTGTAAAGATTCTGTAAAAACTTTAAAAATGACCTTGTTTTTTTAGGTGCGCTATGTTATAATACTGCTTTAATAAAGACATATATTTCCATTTCAGATTGTTACGGTGTAGTAGGAGGAGATTGAGTGAAAAGATATCTTAAAGGAATTGGCTTTTATGTGATCCTTTTCTTTATCATAGTCATGATTTTCTGGATGACATCCATGCCGGGAAAGACTTCCAAAGAAATTTATTCTGATCTGGTGTTAAAAATCCAGCAGGAACAGGTCACTGAGCTGTCGGTGGTCGATAATATCGCGACCGCGGTGCTAAAAGACGGCAGCACCATCGATGTTGAAATACCGGGGTATAATACGCTAAAGAGTGACGTCGGCGATAAAATGCAGGAGCAGATCAATGCCGGCACCTTAAAGGTGGATACCCCTCTTCCGTACAGTCCGCCCTGGTGGCTGACGCTGCTTCCCAGTCTTGGTCTGCTGGTGATCTTTGTTGTATTCTGGTTCATGTTTATGCAGCAGGCAGGCGGCGGCGGAAACGGCCGCGGCGTGATGAGCTTTGGAAAGAGCAAAGCAAAAGTCAGCATGGAAGGCAAAACCAAAAAGACCTTTGAGGACGTGGCCGGCGCTGACGAAGAAAAGGAAGAACTGGAAGAGATCGTTGACTTTTTAAAGGGGCCGGAACGGTTCCGCCAGCTGGGCGCCAGAATCCCCAAGGGCGTTCTTTTGGTCGGCCCTCCGGGAACCGGTAAAACCCTTCTTGCAAAGGCCGTTGCCGGTGAGGCCGGGGTTCCGTTTTTCTCAATTTCCGGCTCGGACTTTGTGGAAATGTTTGTCGGCGTGGGTGCGTCGCGCGTGCGCGACTTGTTTGACAACGCAAAGAAGAACGCACCGTGTATCATCTTTATTGATGAGATTGACGCTGTCGGCCGTCACAGAGGTGCCGGTCTCGGCGGCGGTCATGATGAGAGAGAGCAAACCTTAAACCAGCTTTTGGTTGAGATGGACGGCTTTGGCGCAAACGAAGGCGTCATTATCATTGCGGCAACCAACCGCCCCGACATCTTAGATCCGGCGCTGCTGCGCCCCGGACGGTTTGACCGTCAGGTTGTGGTTGACGCTCCCGACGTCAAAGGCCGTGAGGCGATCTTAAAGGTACACTCCAAGGGAAAGCCGCTCGCATCCGATGTTGATCTTTCCGTTTTGGCAAAGACAACCGTTGGATTTTCCGGTGCGGATCTGGAAAATCTGATGAACGAGGCGGCGCTTGCCGCAGCCAGAAAGAATCAGTCCGAAATCACCATGACCGATTTGGAAGAATCGATCATGAAGGTCGTTGCCGGTCCGGAAAAGAAATCAAGAAAGGTTCCGGATCGTGCGAGAAAGCTGACCGCTTTCCACGAGGCCGGTCATGCCGTGGTTTCCAAGATGCTGCCGACCCAGGATCGTGTGCATCAGGTTTCGATTATTCCGAGAGGCCGCGCCGGCGGTTATACGCTGTCTCTGCCGCAGGAGGACACCTATTATAAATCCAAAACAGAGATGACGGAGGAAATCATCTCGCTGCTCGGCGGCCGCGTCGCAGAACAACTGGTTTTAAAAGACATCAGCACCGGCGCGTCAAACGATATCGAACGGGCAACCAATATTGCAAAGTCGATGGTTACCAAATATGGCATGAGCGAAAAGCTGGGCGCGAGAACCTTCGGCGACCAGAACAACGAGGTATTTATCGGCCTGGATTACGGTCATACCGTGGATTACAGCCAGGATACGGCGGCAATGATTGATGCTGAGATTAAAAATATCATTGATAGCTGTTACCGCCGTTGTACTGAGATTTTAACCCAGCAGATGGATAAGCTGCACAAGGTTGCCGCCCTTTTGCTGGAAAAGGAAAAAATCGAAAGCGATGAATTTGAGGCCGTATTTGCCGCGGAAGAAACGACGAAACAAGACGCAGAGACATCGGCAGCAGAAACCGCTGAAAAATCAGAAGCAACCGAAACAAAAGAATAAGCGCAAATCATCCGCAGGCTCCGCACGGGGTTCTGCGGATCTTTGTATCGGCAATTGATCAGCTGCCGAAAGAGAATCATCCGAACTCCGATTTTGGGAGGCGGATTTCCGCTTTCGGCCAGGCAAGACAGGAGGATCGGTATGGAAAAATTAACATTAGAATGCAGAGCAAAAATCAATCTGGCAATCGATGTCCTCGGAAAGCGCGAGGACGGCTATCACGATGTCGAAATGATCTTAAAAGAAATTGCGCTGAGTGACCGCATGACCTTAACGCTCCGCACCGACGGAAAGATTGTGATATCCTCAGATTCTGCGGCACTTCCGCTGGGAGAGGGCAACCTTGCCTATCGGGCTGCCCGTTTGTTTTTTGATCATTTGGGCCGAACCGAGGGCGTCGAAATCCATATTGAAAAACGAATCCCCATGGGAGCCGGTCTTGGCGGCGGCAGCGCGGACGCAGCCGGCGTACTAAAGGGACTTAACGCCATGTTCGGCAACCCGTTTGACGTTGATACCCTGATGCGGCTCGGCGCACGGCTGGGGGCCGATGTCCCGTTCTGCGTGCTTGGCGGCTGCGCCAAAGCAACCGGCATCGGTGACATCTTAACGCCGCTCCCGATGCCGCCGGCGCTCCACTGTGTCATCGCAAAGCCGGAACCGTCCGTTTCTACCAAGTGGGTATACGAAAACTTAGATCTATCCAAACGCCCGGACGGGCTGAACGTCTCTGAGGTTGCTGAGGGCATCCGCCGCGGTGACCTTTCCGCCATTTGCCAAAACGCCGCAAATATCTTAGAAACCGTGACAGTTCCTGCCTATCCGATTGTCGGCTGGATCAAGGAGGCATTTTTGGAATCGGGCGCCGTGCTTTCTCTGATGAGCGGCAGCGGCTCGGCCGTCTTTGGATTATTTACAACACAGCAGGAGGCCAAGGACGGTGCGGCGCAGGCAAAACAATACACCGACACCATATTTATCGTATAGTATGGCTGCTACAAAACCCGTCCAAAAGGACGAATTTTGACACCTTTTCGCGATCCGCCGCCCAATCGTATAATTTTCCCAAAACGGTTTATACTACCAATGAGGTGATAAATCGTGAGCGAAAACAAGAAAAAGGAAAGTGTTTTTACCAAACGAGGTTTCTTTGTAGCCCTGGTGGTGGCGGTATCACTGATGGTGATTATGCTGGTTATGAACCTGATTATGCCCAAGGATGCCTCCAATCAGTTGGATGAGGAGGCCTGGAATGACGCGGTGCAGCAGAGTACAGGCAACCGCACAGAAGGGGCCAAAGCCGTCAGTGCCAGTGCAACGCCAAAGCCGACTTCTTCCCCTGCAACGACAAAAGATACAAGCGCCGCGTCAGGCACAACCGCAGCAGCTGCCGCGCAGACAGAAAACGCACAGCCGGACAGCGCAGAGAATGCCGCTGTGTTATTACAGTCGCCGGTCAAGGGAGACATCTTAAAAGATTATTCCGACGATGAACTGGTCTACTTTCCAACCATGCAGGATTGGCGCGTGCATGAAGGCATCGATTATGCGGTGGATCTCGGCACTGAGGTTCACGCCGCAGCAGACGGCACGGTGGAAAGCGTGACAGAGGACAGTATGCTCGGCGCAAGCGTTGTTCTCCGCCATGCGGACGGCACGCAAACCATGTACGCAAACCTGGAGGAGGGATCCGCTCCTGAGGCAGGGAAAACCGTCAAGGCAGGCGAAACCATTGGCAAGGTAGGCCAAACGGCAGCCTTAGAAATCAACGACGGCACCCATCTGCACTTTGCCGTCATGAAGGATGATAAAATGATGGATCCGCACACCTATTTAGAGGATTTGCCGGGCAGCGGCAGCGGAGAAGAATAAAACAACGTGTAAAAAAACCGGGACAGCAAAAGACAACTTTGATTTTCCATGCATCCGCAGTAAAATCATGGGGCTCTTGTGCGGCGGTATCAATTTTTACACCGCCGCATGAGAAAGGATTTTACGATGGAGATCGAACCGATTGCATACATTCACACCGATTTTAAAGAAAAGTTTGGGATTCCCCGTCAGAGCGGCCGTGTCGCGTCTCTCGTCGGCAAGGTTGTTTTTTTACCAAAGTACAGCCGCGAGGATGCCTTTCGTGCGCTGGACGGGTTTTCCCATCTTTGGCTGATTTTTGACTTTTCCAAGGCACATTGCAAGGACTGGTCGCCGACCGTGCGGCCGCCGCGCCTGGGCGGAAATCAAAGGGTCGGCGTATTTGCCAGCCGCTCCCCGTTCCGTCCCAACCCCCTGGGCTTGTCCTCTGTGCGCCTTTTGGGGATT
>URTH01000132.1 GCA_900550775.1 uncultured Eubacteriales bacterium
AATATTCCAAAATTACGCCGATTTAGGCGGGTTCGGATTACTAACATCAGGTTATCCAAAAGGGTATCGCTCGGATTTTAATGACGTGAGACGAACTTTCCCTCTTGATAGCCCGGCGCACCCCAAGACGTATCGTTTTGGGGTGCGCATTTTTGTTGCATACGGCAGATATTGCTCCGTTTTTGCCCATCAAACTGCGCATCCTTTCCGACTTTTTTGCCGCTTTTTGTCAATCCATACGAAATATTGCCGATTTCCCTTGTTTTTTTCCTTTTCCTCTTTACAAATGCCATTTTTTATTATAAACTATATAAGTTAATATTTTTTGTAACAATGAAAAACAACATCGTTTTTTAGAATGAAAAGTCAAGATGAAATGGAGGTTCTCTTTTATGTATCATAAAGTATCAACCGATCTTTCCTCTGTGGAGCGCGAGAAAGCCATCACCGCATTCTGGAAGGAAAATGATATCTTTCAAAAGAGTATGAAAAACCGGGAAGGACAGGAAAATTTCACCTTTTTTGACGGTCCCCCTACCGCGAACGGAAAGCCGCATATCGGTCACGTTCTGACCCGTGCGGTCAAGGATCTGATTCCGCGTTACCGCACCATGAAGGGCTATCACGTTCTTCGCAAGGCCGGCTGGGACACCCACGGACTTCCGGTTGAGTTAGAGGTTGAAAAGCAGCTTGGCATCAGCGGCAAGCCGCAGATCGAAAAGTACGGGATTGAGGACTTTATCAAAAAGTGTAAGGACAGCGTTTTCACCTATCAGAGCGAATGGGAGGAAATGAGTGACCGCGTCGGCTTTTGGGCAGACATGAACGATCCCTATGTCACCTACCACAACGATTATATTGAATCCGTCTGGTGGGCGCTGCGCCAGATCTGGGACAAGGGTCTCCTGTATAAGGGTCACAAGATTATGCCCTACTGTCCTCGCTGCGGCACCTCGCTTTCCAGCCACGAGGTCGCACAGGGCTATAAGGACGTAAAAGAGAATTCTCTGATTGTCAAATTTAAGATTCCGAATCAGGAAAACGCATATATCCTGGCATGGACGACGACGCCATGGACGCTGCCCTCTAACGTTGCGCTCTGCGTCAACCCCGGCGAGACCTATGTGAAGGTACAAATCGAGGACGGCAGCACCTATATCCTGGCAAAAGCGCTTGTAAAGAGCGTCTTTGGCGACACTGAGGTGCAGGAAATCGAAACCTATCGCGGCACCGACCTCTGCGGCATGGAGTATGAACCGCTCTACACCTTTATCAAGCCGGACGGCAAGGCCTACTATATCATCGCCGACAACTATGTTACCATGGATGACGGTACCGGTATCGTCCACATCGCACCGGCCTTTGGTGAGGACGACTCCAGAGTCTGCAAAGAAAACGGTCTGCCCTTTATCTGCCACGTCAACACCCAGGGTAAATTTGTTCCCGAAACCGGGGAATGGAGCGGCCTTTTTGTCAAGGACACCGATAAGCTGGTGATCCGCGACTTAAAAGAGCGCAATCAGTGCTTTGCCGTGATCCCCTTTGAGCATAGCTATCCGTTCTGCTGGCGCTGCGACACGCCGCTGCTGTACTACGCATGCGACACCTGGTTTATCAAGATGACCGCCGTACGCGATCAGCTTTTAAAGAATAACGAAACCGTAAACTGGCTGCCCGATAATATCAAGCACGGCCGTTTCGGCAACTTTTTGGAAAATATCATCGACTGGGGTCTGTCCCGCTCCCGTTATTGGGGAACGCCGCTTCCGATCTGGGAATGCAGCTGCGGACACCGCCACGTGATCGGCTCGATTCAGGAACTGAAAGAGATGGGCATCAACTGCCCGGAGGATATCGAGCTTCACAAGCCCTATGTCGATCAGGTCAAGCTGCGCTGCCCGGAATGCGGCGGCGAAATGACCCGTGTTTCGGAGGTGATCGACTGCTGGTTTGACTCCGGCTCGATGCCGTTTGCACAGTGGCACTATCCGTTTGAAAATAAAGAAAAGTTTGAAGAAAACTTCCCGGCAAACTTTATCAGTGAGGCCGTTGATCAGACGCGCGGATGGTTCTATACCTTAATGGCGATTTCCACCCTGCTCTTTGACAAGGCGCCCTATAAAAACGTCATTGTCTTAGGCCATGTCCAGGACGACAAGGGCGTCAAGATGAGCAAGCACAAGGGCAACGTGATTTTGCCGATGGACATTTTAAACGCACAGGGCAGTGACGCCGTGCGCTGGTATTTCTACTCCAACTCAGCGCCCTGGCTGCCGAACCGCTTCTCCGCTAAAAACGTGTCCGAATCCCAGCGCAAGTTCCTCGGCACACTCTGGAACACCTACGCATTCTATGTTTTATATGCAGAAATCGATCAGTTTGACCCGACCAAGTACCGTCTTGAAGATTGCAAGCTGACCGTCATGGATCGCTGGATTTTGTCAAAGCTCAACCACGTGATTGACGATGTGGACAAAAACCTCGGCAGCTATCACATCACCGAGGCGACCCGTGCGATTACCGAATTTACCGATGAGCTGAGCAACTGGTACGTGCGCCGCTGCCGCGGCCGTTACTGGGGCAGCGCGCTGAGTGAGGATAAGATCGCCGCTTACATGACGCTTTATACCACGCTGGTGACCTTCTCCAAGGTTTGCGCACCCTTTATCCCCTTCATGACGGAGGAGATTTATCAGAACCTGGTACTCTCGGTTGACGCCTCCGCCCCGGAGAGCGTACACCTTTGCGACTTCCCCAAGGCACAGGCAGACTTTGATAACCCCGAAATCGAACAGGAGATGGACGCAATCCGCAAGATCGTGATGCTGGGGCGCGCCTGCCGGAACGAGGCCAATATCAAAAACCGTCAGCCGCTTTCTAAGCTGTATATCCAGACGGAAAACAAGGTCAATGCCGCCTATAACGATATTATCTTAGAGGAATTAAATATCAAAGAGGTTGCCTTTACCGACCAGGCAAGCGACTTTATCACCTATCACTTTAAGCCGCAGATGCGCACCGTAGGGCCGAAGTACGGCAAGCTGATGCGTCCCATCTTTGACGAGATTGCAAAGATGGACGGCGCGGCCGTGATGGATCAGTTAAACAGCGGCGAGCCGCTGACCCTCACAGTGGACGGCACCGAGGTTTCGATCGGCAAGGAGGACGTCCTGATCGAGACGCTGCAAAAGGACGGCTTTGTTTCGACAAGCGACCAGGGCTTTACGGTTGTTCTTGACACCAACCTGACCGATGCGCTGATTGCCGAGGGCTTTGAGCGTGAGTTTATCAGCAAGGTACAGACCATGCGCAAGGACAGCGGCTTTGAGGTCACCGATCACATTCACGTTTGCTACTCCGGCAGCGACAAGCTGAAAGCAGTCATCGCTGATTTTGAAGAAGAAATCAAGGCGCAGCTGCTGGCTGAAACGATTGTGGAACAGAAAACAGAATCCGCAAAGGAATGGAACATCAACGGCGAGAAAGTTTCCATTTCCATTACCAAAGCCTAATAAACGAGCCGGGCACGCTGAAAGCGTGCCCGGTATATTTTATCCCATTAAAACAAAGTATCAAGTGTTTAACCCCTAATTTAATGTTTCCACGCTATTCTGTAATCAGTGTGTAACCCTTATAATAGTGGTATATCATTGACTATGGGGTATCGGGATGAAAACAAAAGATAAGAATTTTGCTGCAATCGGCAAAAGAATTAAAGAAGTGCGAATGAAAAATGGCATCACGCAAGAAGCGCTGGCTGAAAAGGTCGGTCTTGGCAGTGCCCAGCAAATCAGTGACATTGAAAGGGGATTCTGCGGTCTTTCCGTTCCAAAATTGATGGCATTTTGCAGAGTGCTTGCGGTAGACGCCGACTATCTGCTTTTTGGGACAGCAACCAGAGACACCAATAACTCGCTGAATCAGTACCTGTCCAACATGACACCGGAGCAATCCCGTTGTGCGGAAGAACTGGTTTCGGCCTATGCAAAATCTTGCCGCAACGAATAAATAAAACCGCCGGCAAAGCGGTATCCATGATATCCTAAAAAATACGGGCGGTGCGCACATGCACACCGCCCGTATTTTTAATTCTTTCTTTCACAAATCATCTTCCATCCCTGGATCAACAAGGTCGGAATCACGGCAAGCAATACAATCCAGCCAAGCTGTATCGTATTCATCGCCGCAACCGAGAAGAGCGTCTCAAGCCCCGGAATCAGCAAAACGGCGGCCAGCAAAACAGCGCCGGCAAAAAAGGCTGCGATGCTGTACGGGTTCGAGCGCAGGCGCAGGCGCACGATGGACGCATCGGCACGGCAGTTAAACCCATGCAGCAATCTAGCCAGCGTTAATGTCGCAAATGCCATGGTGCTTGCCAGTGCCGCGCTGACCTCAAGCCCCTTAAAGTAAGCGCCCATGGTACATGCCCCGATCAGCACGCCCTGGAGCAAAATCCGAATCATGGTTTCTTTATTTAAAAACGATGCTTTCGGATCGCGCGGCGGCCGATGCAGCAGACCTTTTCCGGCCGGTTCCATACCGATGGCGATGGCCGGCAGACTATCGGTCAAAAGGTTGATAAACAACAGATGCACCGGAAAAAACGGAACCGGCATTCCTAAAATTGACGTCATCAGCACGCACAGGATTCCTGCCGTGTTGCCGGACAGCAGGTATAAAATGGCGTTGCGAATATTTTCATAAATGTTTCGGCCGTATACAATGGCCTTAACAATGGTCGCAAAGTTATCATCGGTCAAAATCATATCGGCCGCATCTTTTGCAACCTCGGTACCGACCTTGCCCATCGCAATGCCGATATCTGCCTGTTTCAGCGCCGGTGCGTCATTCACACCGTCACCGGTCATGGCGGCAATCTTCCCTTTCTTCTGCCACATATCCACGATACGGATTTTATGCTCCGGCGAAACTCTGGCATAAACCCGGATATTTTCGATCTTTTCCGCAAATTCTTCCTCGGACATAGCGTCCAGCTCGCTGCCGTCCACCGCCAGCGTTCCCGGCTCTAAAATACCCAACTGTTTCGCGATTGCGGATGCGGTCACCTTGTGATCCCCGGTAATCATCACGGTCTTAACGCCGCCCATTTTTGCATCGGCAACCGCGATTCTTGCCTCCTCACGCGGCGGATCCATCATAGAGATCAGCCCGACAAAGGTGTAGTCCGTCTCATCGGCGATCGTCAGGGCTTTTGTGTCACCCATCTTACGGATTGCAAAGCAAAGCACGCGCAGCCCCTGATCCGACAGTTCCCGATTTGTCTTTAAAATGGCCTCTTTCTGCTCCTTTGTCATGGGAACTCTTC
>URTH01000133.1 GCA_900550775.1 uncultured Eubacteriales bacterium
GGTATAATCATAAGAAAATCCAGCAGGAATCTGATTTGGTGCAGACTGCGTAATGCCCGGCCGGCCAAGTACGTCCTTTTCGCCCTGATAGCACCGATCAAGCATAACATAAGGATCGGTTTTTCCGATTTGGCGCGGCGCATAGCATCGGCTGATCCGCGACAAATTCTTACCATAGCCTACGATTTCGCCAAAGTACAAAAGTTTTGATGCATCGCCTTCTGTACTGCTGATTTCCTGACTGTAACAGCTTACAATTTCCGCGCCGTCACCGTTTGCCAGTCCGACAAGCACACCTGCTTTACAGCCGGATTCTGTGACAGATGCAGCATCGATTGTCACATTCTTTCCATAGCAGTGATATAGCCCGGCGTTATCCTGCATACTTCCGATCAGTGCGCCGACTGCGGCTGTCTCACCGATATTGTCAAGGAGGGTTACCGTCACCTCATTGATTCCCAGATGGTGAATGAGGGCATTTCCTCCCACATTGGCAAATAAGCCATGTGCGCCGCCGTCGTTTGCTGCTATCTTATAGTTTCGGATTTCGTATCCGCTGCCGTCAAAATCACCCTGAAACGGATTTTGCAATGTGCCGATTGCATACGATAAGTCCGCACCGCCCAAATCCAGGTCACAGGTTAAACGGTAATACATTCCGTCCGTATCTTTCATCCCGGCGAGCAGTTTCAATTCTGCAGCGCTCCCGATCAGATACGGCTGATAGGCACTGCCGTTTCCGCCGGAAAAGCTGATTTCTGCCGCGTCCTCCCAGACGAGCATCGGAAAGTTTTGGTTGACGCTGCTGCCGGTTTTGTATGCGCTGCCAAGCAGTTCGGCGCTCTCACGCAGCGTATCGGCATCGACTTTCGTGCCAAAATAACATTCTTCATTTCCAGGATTCGTACCCGGCCACGGTGGCGTGGTTAGGTAATACGAATTTTTCACCTTATCTCCTCGATCGTGCGGCGCTCTTACCACTGTATAATCCGAGTAACAATTTTCAATCCCTAAAAAGCACGTGCCGATTCCAACAGTCCCGGCATCGCGATCCACATTTCCCTCCGGGATCGTAACCCCGACCGAATAACAATCTTTGACTTGTACGCCATCGCCGTTTACCACGCCGGCAATCGCGCCGACCGCATTGATTTCCGCACCGATGTCACTGTTTTCCTTGCGGTATGCGACCGTAAATCCTCTGACATAGCATTTTTCAATCCTTGCATTTCCCGTTAAACACCCGGCGATCGCACCGGCGTTTTCCTGATATCCGCCGAATTTAGAATCTACCGTTACGTTTTCGATTCCTAAATTCTTAACCTCTGCCGCACCGGACAATACGCCGAAGATTCCGGTGTATGTGTGATTTCCGTCCTCGGACGGCGTTGTGATTAACCGATAGTTTTTAATCACACGGCCGCCGCCGTCAAAGCTTCCGCAAAACGGCCGATCCACGACGCCGATGGGATGCTCCCATACCGCGCCGCCAAGGTCAATATCCGATGCCAGGCGGTAGCTTTGTCCCGCGCCGCCAAGCGGATCGGCAGCGATCTCTTCCGAGAGGGCGGCGAGTTCCTCTGCCGTTGTGATGATGATACTGTCATCAAAAGCCGCCGAAACATAAAATGGCGAGGATGATAAAGCCAGTGTCCAGCATAAAATCAGTCCCATCCATCGCTTTATCATATCCTCACCATCCTTTATGTTCTCAATTTTTCAGTCTGTTTTTTAGTCAATCGAAGCCTTCATGGAAAGCGGCGTAAACTGACTTCCGTCATCCAAAATCAGGAATACCTTTGCCGTCTCGCCGTCACCCACGCTAAGGTCTATGGTATAGGCGCCGGAGGCAGTCACCTTTTGGGCGCCGATTGCCGCACGAACCATGAGATCACCCTTGTATGCCGCCGCGTACAGAGTGCCTGTTTCCCGATTTCCTTTCTTTACAGTAACCGTAACCTGATTATCGCTCTTTTGCGCAGAGGTAATCACGTCAAAGCCGCGCTCCCAGGCAAGCTGCGGATAACCATTGTTAATAGAACCGCCCGGTACAAACGCACCGCCAAGGCTCTCGGTCAAGGTCTTTAATTTGTCAGTGGTGGTATTTGGCAGGAAGAAAGAGGCATCATCGCCCCACCATTCCTTGCCGGTGTCATCTCCGCTCTTTTCCACGGCATAGCAAGCAGTAAAAGCGGTGCGATCTAATTCGTTAACAATTTTCATCAGGCGTTTATCGGAATAACAGTTCGTGATCGTTGCCAGCGCAGTAACATATCCAATCAATTCCGCATCGCGGTTAACATTGGCAGCAACATTACACTTTGCAGCGTAGCAATTTCTAACAGTCGCGTTCTCGCTGGTAACCGCGCCGATTAAGCCACCGAGAATCAAATTTTCCCCGTACTCGGTGTTCAGTTCTTCGTAGGTCACATTTCTCGCATAACATTGATCTACCGTCGCATTTTCCATCACCTGTCCGATGAGTCCGCCGTTTTTCTGATAACACTGTTGCTTCAATCGAAAGGTCAGATCCTCAACCCCGGTATTTTTCACGACCGCGTTACCGCCAAGGTTGCCAAATACGCCAAAGTTTCCGGTAAATCCTCCCCATAATTCCATTTTAAAGTTTTTAAACACGTGGCCGTCACCGTCAAAAATACCTTTAAACGGAGCGTCCTCCGATTGTCCGACAAACACCTCAAGCAGCTTATTTTCTGAGGTCACATTTTTACCGATATCAAGATCGGCGGTCATTTTAAAATACTCATTTTCACCGTAACCCTGATTGATATAAGTGCGAAAATCCACAAAATCATGATAGCCGCGGATAAGGTAAGGCGTATCTTCAGTGGCACCGGCAACAGTACCCGGCGTTATCTCCCAGCGCAGCCGCGGAAAACCACCATTGACATTTTCGGTATCCTCGACATAAATTCCCATCAGGCGGTTATTTGCTTTTAACTCAGCCGGAGCGATTGATTCTGCTAGGTATCTTCCCGCGGTATTATTATTATAGTATTTGTAGACACCATCAGCATTTTTATAGCAATTCACAATTTTTGTTGTAAATCCCGCAAGATTATCGGAAACGGCCGCAAACTCATTACTGGTTGCATAACAGTTCATTGCGGTAAAACTCGAATTGGTATTTGCGTGTGCATCGGCAAAGAAGTCGCCGCGATAGCCGGGTGTCCCCCAGTTTTCATTTTCTGCATTGTTCAGAACATAGCAATTTTTACAAGTTACCTGTCCCCAGAAAATGACGCCAACAATTGCACCGAAAGAACAATCCAAAATGTTTTCGTAGGTCCATCCTCTGACGAAGCAGTTTTCAATCAAAACACTGTTTTTTGCGCGGCCGATCAGGATACCGAAATCCTCGCCTTTTGTGGATACATCAACCTTTGCGTTAACGATACCAAGGTTTTTAATGGTACCGCCCATAACGTAAGCAAATAGACCGGCAATCGTTGACTCAGAATCTGTCTCAGTCGATATTTTGATATTGGAAATCGTGTGACCATTGCCGTCAAAGGTTCCCTGAAAAGTTGCGACCGATGCCTTACCAAACGGTACAAATCCGGCATTCGTGCCGTAATCAAAATTAGTAAAATCCAGGTCTGCGGTCAGCTTATAATACTTATCCTTAGAAAAATCCTTAGTACTGTTCGACTGATTTGCCGCATCCTGCAGCTCCTGCGGGGTCGAAATCAGATACGGATCCTCCGCCGTACCGGATCCCTGCAAGCCGTCCGCGCGAACAACCACAAAGGAGCTTAAAACCACGCACAGCGCCAGACATAGGCTAAAAAGTTTTTTCATTCTAAATCCTCCCATCATTTTTTTAGAGACATGCTCTTGTTTTGATATATTATGTCTTACTTTAAATGAGGAAAAATTCTGCCCGGCAGCCGGAGGAAAACACCTCCGGCTGCCACACGGCTGTCATATTTTATTCTTCATAAGGAGCCGGGAAAGTCCAAAGTCCCTCGCCGGCAGCCCACAGCCACAAGGTGCCGTCCTCCGGGTGTACCACAATGGTTTCTGCACCGGAACCGGCGCTCTCGCCGTCTTTGACAATGGACTTATTATCACCCATGGACGAGATAATCTGGAAGCTTTCGCCGCGGTCACAGGAACGCTGTACCGAGTTGGAGCACTTCATGGCACCGGCGCCGTAACCGCCGAGGTACAAGACATCGGGGTGTCTGGGGTCTAGGGCGATCAATTGATACCATTTATCCCCGACTTTTTCCTGAATCTGTACGTTGCCGCCGATGTTCTTATGCACGTTGTTCTCCACTCTTACCAGGTTGTGCGCCGAGTTAACACTGCCGTTTGCATAATACAGGATATCGTTGATTCCGTCATACTCGATATCCCAGCAGTGCTTACCGCTGCCGGTCGAATACATCGTACCCAGGCCGCGCAGAGCCTCTTCATCATCTAAGTAGGTATCGGAGAACGGATACCAGGTATCGCCGTTGTCATAAGACACCACGATCACCTCATCCTGGAGGCCGTAAGCCTCTTTATTGTGATAGTAGTTGACTGCCATCACAAACTGACAGCCCGTCATTTCTTTCCAGGTATCGGCACGGTCGTGGGAGACATATTCTCCGGCAAAGATGGTATCGCGATCCTTCGGGCTGCCCCAGAAAGAGGTCGCACGCCGTGCTAAGCCGTATTTTAAGTCAAGTCCCAGGTTTTTAAAGCTGAGTCCGCCGTCACGGCTGACGTGCAGCTTACGCAGTCCGTACCATCCGTCGGCAATTGCCGCAACCAGGAGGTTTTCGTCCACAGCGTAGTTACCGTAGGCGCAACCGAAACCGCCCTCGGATTCAATCGGTACAAAGGTATAACCGCGGTTGGTCGAAAGCAAACCGGTCAAATCCTGCGCACCGCAGAAGATCAGATCCGTGTTAAACGGGTTAAAGTTGATACGGCCGCCGGGAGGCGTTCCGCAGTTACCGTTGTTGTCCCAGATAAAGCTTTCGCCGCCATCCTGACTCGATACCACCCAGTCACCGCCAAACGTCCAGACCTTATTTTCATCGGTCGGATGCCAAGCGTACGGATGCTGACGGCTATGGTTAAAGAAGAAGTCTCTGGAGCTGTCATAACCGCTCTCTGCCCAGGTCTTTCCGCCGTCATGGGTATAATAACGCTTGTTATTATACTTGTGGTAGTTACGGTCATCCACCAGCATGTAGTCCGGGTTTGCCGGGCTGACTGCCAGGTCGCGGACGATATCGCGGACATCGCTTAAATCCTTGCGCTTTGG
>URTH01000134.1 GCA_900550775.1 uncultured Eubacteriales bacterium
ATGGGGCTGGAGCGCCTATTTTGTAGAGCTGGACCGCGAGTATCAGGATCACGTGATGCGGCGCCAGCAATACCGTGTTTAGGCGCATGGGAGTATAGCTATGCACGGCACCATATTTGATATCAAGGAATTTTCAATCCATGACGGCCCCGGCGGCAGAGTCACCGTATTTTTGAAGGGTTGTCCGCTGCACTGTCTTTGGTGTCACAACCCGGAAGGACTGTCAAAGGCGCCGCAGCTGATGATAAAGCAAAATCTTTGTACCCATTGCGGCCGCTGCCGCGTTCCCTGCGTTCACCCGGAATGCGCACGCTTTGACCGCTGCGTCCACGTCTGCCCAAACGGCTGCATCAGCGTATCAGGGCGCGAAATCGAGGATGACGAGCTGGCAGATATCATTCAGTCCTACGCCCCGGCGCTGCAATCCATGAACGGCGGCGTGACCTTTTCCGGCGGAGAACCCATGCTGCAGGCAGACTTTGTCTGTGCCGTGGCCGATCGGCTGTCGCTCCATAAGGCAATCCAAACCAGCGGCATGACCGACACGAAAACCTATCAAACGGTGATTGAAAAGATGGATTATGTGATGCAGGATATCAAGCTTGCGGACGATGCGGCACACCGCCGCTATACCGGCGTTTCCAATCAGATGATTTTAAAAAATATCGCTTATCTGAAACAGAGCAAAAAGCCGTTTGTCCTCCGTGTACCGCTGATACCGGGCATCACCGACACGCCCCAAAACCTCCGCGCCATCGCGGACATTGCAGGCGACAGCCCGGTCGAGCTGCTGCGCTATAATCCGCTTGCCGGTGCAAAATACGAAATGCTGGGCATTCCCTACCGCGGTCCTTTGGGCGAAAATGAGCAAAAAGACTTTACAGCGTATTTTTCCAATGCGAAAATGGAATAATGACGAAATTGGCATAATGCAATCGCCCCGTTCATATTGTAAACGGGGTGATTGCATTGTTTTTTGTGGTAAAGCAAAAGAATTTCAGACGTCTTTTTCTTCTTCTGCTGGCGCTTTGCACGCTGCTGCTCTGCGGCGTATTGCACGAAAAAGAGGACTTAAGCCAGCCGGCATCTTCCGTCCCGGTCGGGGGCAAAGTGATTACGCTGGACGCCGGCCACGGCGGATTTGACGCCGGTGCAAGCGCAAACGGCGTCACCGAAAAGGACATCAATCTGGACGTCACCCTCCGGCTTCGGGAATACTTAGAGCAGGCCGGCGGCATTGTGTTTTTAACACGCAGCGAGGACGCCTCCACCGCAGAGGCCGACAAATCAGGGGTTGCCGCCAAAAAATCGGATCTGCTTGCACGCAGGGAGCTTGCCAAAAGCAGCGGCTCGGAAATCTTTGTCAGCATCCACATGAACAAATTTTCGCAGGAACAATACAAGGGCGCCCAGGTCTTTTATGCCGCAAAATCGGAGGACAGCAAGCGCCTGGGCGATACGATTCAGGAATCATTAAAAGAAATTTTGGCGGACGGCAACACCCGCATCGCCAAAGAAATCGACCGCAAGGTTTTGATTTTAAAGGACGCCGACATCCCGTCCGTGATTGTGGAATGCGGCTTTCTCTCAAATCCCGAAGAGGCCGCCCTTCTGCAGGAGGATAGCTACCGCCAAAAGCTGGCGTGGGGCATTTATCTCGGCATCGTCCGCTACTTTAACCGGTAATTTAATAAACGTTTTGCACCCCAAAATCTTCTGTTTTTTTATTGAAAAGCCGTAAAAACTGTGTTAAAATAAAAGACAATAAGAAAAATAACCTTTTTGGGGGATTATATTATGGTTTTTCGCAAAATCACCGCACTCTATCTGATCGCAGTCCTGTTGCTGCCGTGCTTTTTCACCGTCCGCGCCGAAGAGAACAAAGACAATATTGACGGATATTATATTTATGATGTTAGGTCTTATGATCCGATAACCGATGGCGCGCTGCTCGGCGCTGTGATTACCGGCGTCACCGACCGGGACGCTCTACCTGAGGATATCAGCATTCCGGACACGCTCGGCGGCTATCCGGTCAAAGAAATCGGGGGCAAAGCCTTTTTGGGTTGTAACAACATACGCTCAGTTTTTATTCCAAACAGTATCATCTCTATTCATCCGAACGCGTTTTCTTACTGTTCTAATCTCACCGCATTGCACGCAGACCCCGACACTACGCCACGTTATACACATTACAGCTCCAAAGACGGTGTATTGTTCAACAAGGATCAAACCGTTCTGACCCATTATCCGCAAGGAATCCAAAACGCCAAATACACCGTTCCGGACGGTGTAACGAGAATCGGCAGTTACGCCTTTTTCAATCAATCCTATCTTACGGAAGTTGATATTCCAAGCAGCGTAACCGTCATTGCACCGCACGCCTTTGAAGGAGCCATTATTCAATCTGTCGTTCTTCCTGACAACCTCACCGCAATCGGCGAAAACGCCTTTACCGGCGCCTTCATCCAATCCGTTGCCATTCCTGCCAAAGTAGAAGGAATTGGTTCTTCCGCCTTTTCAGGCTGCAAAGATCTCACATCGGTCACCATCGCAGACGGCGTAAAGTACATTGACTCCTGCGCCTTCTCCGACTGTTCCTTTGAGAACCTTTTTATCCCTAAAAGTATGGTAACGATTGATGCAACCGCCTTTTCAAACTGCTGGAATCTCACTGCAATTGAGGTTGCGGAGAACAATCCCAACTACCTGTCCAGGGACGGAATTTTATTTAACAAGGCGCAAACCGCACTGATAAAATATCCGCAAAACAACGCTGTCAAAGACTATGGCGTACCGGACGGCGTTACAGAAATCTTGCCTTATGCCTTTTCCGGCTGTGGGAACCTTTCGTCCGTGAAGCTTCCGGAAAGCGTTAAAACCATCGGCGAGTTTGCTTTTTTAAACTGCTGGAGTCTTACCGCGCTTTATATTCCGGAAAGCGTCACCGAGATCGGCAAAAATGCCTTTTCCGGCTGCAACAATCTTTCCTTCCTTCGTTTGCCGGTAAAATTCAAGGACTCTGCAAGCGATCTGGGACTTAGCAGCGTAAAGGATGTCAGCTATTTTTGTATGGTGGATTACATTCTGCAAAAAGAAAACGGCGTTTTATCAAAGCTATCCCGTATCCGTGTTGATTACGGCGATCCGCTGCCTGTATACAAAGATCTTCCGACTCTTGGCAAGGGATTTCGGTATATCTATTATCAACCGGTCTATACAAGCCTCCCTGACGGCAGTCTTGTGTTAAGGGACAAGCAAAAGCTATCCTCCAATGAGGTTGTCACCGCAGATCGCTCCGTCCTGATCTGTAAGGAAGCAGTCCAATGCACCGTGACCCTGACCGAGGGCGATACCGTAACGGAAAAGAACGTCTGGATCGACTCTGCCATATCGGAGTTTTTTACCGAAGAAAAGGGATACCATTACAGTTACGTTCTAAACGGCATTTCCTGTGACAACACCGCGATCATCACAGAGGAGAACAACAAACTGGTAATTACCAGAACGCCCATTCTGCACACTGTCACCTTTGTCGGCGATTATGAGGGAACGCAGACGGTTCCCCACAACGGCTATGCGACCGTACCGGATGCCGGAGAAGGTTACGAATACTCCTTCCGCAGAGGATCATTCACCCTTTGGGATCCGAGTATGCCGATTACAGAGGATATTACCGTTCAGGTCACCCGAATCTTAAAGACCTATACCGTTACATTGATTGGCGATGTCCGGGACGAACAGAGGATCACCGCCGGAAGATACATCGATCCCCCGACCCAGGAAGGCTATGAATTTTCCTATACCGTCGGCGGACAGGCTTGGGATCCCAATACCCCCATCACCTCCGATTTAACCGTTACAGTGACAAAAAGGTTAAAGACCTACATAGTCACATTCATCGGTGACTGGAAGGGCACAGAAACCGTGGCGCACGGCGGTCAGCTTACAAAGCTGCCGGAGATAGGCGCAACATATATCTACCAATACACCGCCGGAGGTAGGGCCTGGGATCCTGCCTCTCCGATCACCTCTGATCTCACCGTCCGTGTTACCAGGGTGATTACCGCGTACACCGCCACCTTTGCCGGCGATTATGAGGGAACGCAGATCGTCGCAAAAAATACCGCGATACAAAGTCCGCCGATTGAAACGGGCTATGTTTATCGGTACACCGATGAATCCAATCGGCCATGGAGTCCCGACACTGCAGTCACCCGCGATATCACACTGACCGTCAAAAAATTGAACGATCGGTGCGAGGTTTTGAACATCTTAGGCTGTGACAATCTTTCGGTTGATGCCGAAAATCACACCATTACCGCAACCGTTTATCAAAAAAGGCTGCGGCTGACTCCTGTCATCTCCGCAGGGGCGGCCTGCGTCATGAAATCGGCAAACAACGAAACGGTCTATGACAGCAATGGCGACACCGACACCGCACTCACGCTTGACTACGGCGTAAATGAATACGCCCTGACTGTAACGGCAGAAAGCGGAAAGATCGCGGCATATACGCTAAAAATCACGCTGGAAAAGGTCAGTGACCTCGGATATATGACCGCACTGACCTATGGCAGAACCATCGGCTTTCAGCCGACCAAAAAAATCAAGGGTTCTCCCACCATCAAAGCAAGATATAGCAAGGACAACAACCGTTGGAGCTATACGGATGCAGAATATAACCCGGATGTGAATATGATTTATGTAAAAAATCTGGAAAGCAGCACCACCTATTATTTTATCATTGAGGCGGATTATGGCTACGAGGCCCCGGTTTGCAACACCAATACGCCGATCATGGTGAAAACCGGATTATCGGACGAATGTCTGATTCTCTGTGCCAACACGCCGCCGAGCACCGATGTCGATCACGAAAACGGAACCGTTTCGGGATTGTGGGTTCAAAACATTTTCAGCACCTGCGATATTGATATTACCGTAAGTGACGGCGCCACCTGGGAGATGTTTTTATCCCCGGATATGAAGACTCCGGCAAAAAGCAAAACCGTTGCCTTAGAAGAAGGGAAAACGACCAACGTCTATATCCGTGTCACCGCAGAAGACCGAATCAGCACAAAAACCTATACTCTTCCGATTTATCGGTGGACAAAATCCGATCAACCGAAAATAAGTATAGAAAACGGCCTGGTTTGCATCACCGCACGGGAAAACAGCGCCATCTATTATACCGTTGACGGCAGCTATCCCACCCCCGGCAGCAAAACCACCCTGCTTTAC
>URTH01000135.1 GCA_900550775.1 uncultured Eubacteriales bacterium
GGGAAAATCCGGCATTGGAATTTTGAAACGTGACCAGTATGACGCCCAAAAAACCGACCAGGCAGCCCAGCCCCTTTTGCAGCGTCAGCTTGTCGCCCTGATACAAAAAGTGCGCAAGCAAAACGGACATAAAGGTTGTCGTCGAATTAAAGATCGATCCGTTTGAGCCGGTGGTGTGAGAAAGACCGATATAGAAAAAGATGTATTGCAGCATGGTATAAATCAAAGCCATCCACAAGACAAGAGCGCGGTTTTCTTTTTGAATCCGCGGCAGGGCATGCTGCTTTTTTGCGGCGAGACAGAGAACCATGACGCCTGTGGCAAAAAAACGCACCCCGGCGAACAGAATTTTAGAAAACAGATGGTCGCCGATCTGAAACAGGGCATAGCCGCTTTTGATGGCCGGGTATGCGCTGCCCCAGAGAATGTTGCAAAAGATCGCAAGCAGAATGGCAGAGGCGGACAGTGTGCTTTTTGACGGTGTTTTTGACGACGGTTCCATAACGTAACGTTCCTTTCCCGGTGAAAGTGAAATTTTCCGATCGGCGCCGCATGGGGATTTGGCGGCGTGCCTTTTCTATCGGATCATGGAGGACAGATTCTGCATGATGCTCCCGGCGATATCGGGGCGGTTCATGGTATAAATATGCACATGGTTGACGCCGCTTGCAAACAGGTCAATCATTTGTTCGGTCGCATAGGCGATGCCGGCCTGTTTCATGGCCTCCGGCTGGTCGGCAAAGCGATCCACAATCATGCGGAACCGCCGCGGCAGCGCGGTGCCGGACAGGCTTAAAATGCGTTTCATCTGCTTGGCATTGGTGACCGGCATGATCCCGGCAATGACCGGAACCTTTATCCCGGCACGCAGCAGACGGTACATAAAATGATAGAGAATGTCGTTGTCAAAAAACATCTGGGTCGTCAGAAAATCACAGCCGTTTTCTACCTTGCGTTTTAACTGGTCGATGTCAAAATCTAAGGACGGGGATTCAGGGTGTCCCTCCGGGTAACAGGCGCCGCCGATACAAAATCCGCCAAAATCCCGGATTTCCTTCATCAAATCACTGGCGTGATGAAACTGGGTGGACAGTGCAAGGCTGCTGTCCTGCGGCAGATCGCCGCGCAAAGCCAGAATATTTTCGATGCCGTGCTCTTTCAAATCGGTTAAAACCTCACGGATCTTCGGCCGTTCGGAGGCAATACAGGTCAGGTGCGCCAGTGCCGTAACGCCGTTGACGTTTTGTACCGCATTGGCAAGCTCCAACGTGTTGGCGGCGTTGGTGCCGCCGGCGCCGTAGGTCACGCTCATAAAATCCGGCCGCAGCGCTGCCATCTCGTGCACGATATTTTTCGCGTTGTCCAGTGCGCCGCCCTGCTTTGGCGGAAACAGTTCACAGGACACGGTAATCTTCTTTGACTTTAATAAATCGCTGATTTTCATGATGATTCTCTCCTTTTTGTCATCATACCACATTTTGCGGTCAAAAGCAAGGAAAATCCCCGCAAAAACCATGGAAAACAGGCGAAATCACAGGGGTAACAAGAGCGAAAACAGAAAAATGAAAGCAAACTGTAATATTTTTGTGATTTGGTTTATGGTATAATCAAAGATAACGGAAAATAGGGTTTCTGCCGCATCGTCTCTTTTGACGGGGCGGCAAGGCAGAAAATAGAAGGGGTGCGATAGCGTGGCACAAAAGACAAAGGGAAAGGAAAGCGCACGAAAAAGCAGTGCGCCGCCGCAGAAAAGCCGTGCGGCAAAGCCGGCCGCAAGCGGAAAAAAACCGGTAAAAAAATCCGGGCAGTCGGCGGCGGCACGTAGTGCCGCGGCAAAGCCGAAGGATCGGCCGCCGGTCAAAAAAAAGACGCTTTCCAACGAAATCAAGGGGATTATCGTCATTGCCGGCGGTGTCTTTTTGCTGCTTGCCTTTTTGACCGAGGCGACCGGCGCGGTAGGCGGTTTTTTAAAGGATTTCTTTTACGGTTTGCTTGGATTCTCCAGTGCGATCAGTTGTATCTTTATTATTTTGACGGGATTTTGGGTCTTTGTCAATAAAGAGGGTAAGAAAAATGCACCGCGGTTCTTTTTGCTGTTTGGACTGATCCTTTGTACTTCGATTCTGGTTTCGCTGTCCGCCAGGGACCGCGCGGCGGTATCGGGAGGATGGACGGATCAGGTGGTGCTGCTTTATCAAAACGGCGTCAATGGCATCGGCGGCGGTGTGATCGGCAGCGGAATCTGTAAGCTGCTGGTGATGCTGATCGGCGTTGCCGGAACCTGGGTGCTTGCCATTGCCCTGGAGCTGATTCTGGGCATTTTGCTGACCGGGGTTTCGATTGAGGCGGCGTTTCGCAAGCTGTGCGGTGCGCTGCGCAAAAAGTCCGAGCAGGTGCATGAATACGCCAATACATCGGTCGAAATGGAGCTGGAAGAGGACGATGCATCGGATCACGGCTTTGGCGGCCGCCTTGGCCGCAGGGGTCGGCGGCAGCCGCAGCCGGAGAATATCTCGGAGCATTCTCGAAAGAAAAAGGAAAGTCCTTTCTTTGACGACTATTTTTCCGGGGGCGAGACCATTCCGGACGCGCAGGAAAAGCATACAGAGCCGGGGCCTAAGGATGCGGACGATACGCCGGAGCCGCCCAAGCGCTTTGTGATTGAGGAAGACGATGAACTGCTGCAGAACATTCTGCCGGCAGAAGACAAGGAGACGGAGACAAAGCTTTCGGACACGCTGCCGTTTCGGCTGGATAATATGAAGACGGGCACCATCAGCGAACTGCCGAAAACCGAGGCGGACGGCAAGGTGATTGTGCAGGAGAACCCGGAGGACGAAGATCCGGTCTTTACACCGCCGAGTGAGGCAAAGCTTGAGGATGTTGCCGCGCCGTCAACCAAGGCGGCCATGGAGGCCGGAGTGCCGCTGGATCGCGCCGTGGTGGCAGGGCGGCGCATGGAAACCGAGAATCCTGGTCAGATGACCCCGGCGGAACACATCGAAAATGAGATTGAAAAGGCGAATGCGGCGCCGCCCCGTATGATGGAATATTACATGCCGACTCTGGATCTTTTGGATCCGCCCAAGCCGAGAAAGCGGTCGCGCCAGGAGGTGCGTGCCGAACTGGAGGAAAAGGCAAACCGGCTTTTAGAGACGCTGCACAGCTTTAAGGTGGATGCAAAGATCATCAACATTACCCAGGGGCCGTCGGTGACGCGGTTTGAGCTGCAGCCCGGCGTGGGCATCAAGGTGTCAAAAATCATCGGTCTGAGTGATGACATCGCGCTGAGTCTTGCCGCACCGGGAATCCGTATCGAGGCGCCGATCCCCGGAAAATCTGCCATCGGAATCGAGATTCCGAACAAAGAGGCAAGCCCGGTGCCGATCCGTGAGGTGCTGGAGAGCGATAAGTTCCAGAACTTTTCTTCCAAGACGGCGTTTGCCCTGGGAAAGGACATCGCCGGGAGCTGCGTGATTGCCGATATCGCAAAATTTCCGCATGTTTTGATTGCCGGTCAGACCGGCTCCGGAAAGAGCGTTTGTATCAATTCGCTGATTTTAAGTATTCTGTTTAAGGCAAAGCCGGACGAGGTCAAACTTATCATGGTCGATCCGAAGATGGTGGAGCTTGGCATTTATAACGGGATTCCGCATCTTTTGATCCCGGTGGTGACCGATCCGAAGCACGCTGCCGGCGCACTGAACTGGGCGGTGGGAGAGATGCAGAACCGCTATAACCTGCTCAAGGATAACAATGTCCGCAACTTAAAGGGCTATAACGCACTGATGGAGGAACGCGGCGAGAGCGAATCAAAACTGCCGGAAATCGTGATTATCATTGACGAGTTTGCAGATCTGATGATGGCAGCCAAAAGCGAGGTCGAGGATGCCATCAACCGTCTGGCCGCCCTGGCGCGTGCAGCCGGCATGTATCTGGTGATTGCAACGCAGCGGCCGACCGTCAATGTCATCACCGGTGTTATCAAGGCCAACATTCCGTCCCGTATTGCCTTTAACGTGACCTCACAGATCGACAGCCGTACCATTTTGGATGCGCCGGGTGCGGACAAGCTTCTGGGACGCGGCGACATGCTTTATAACCCCAGCGGTGCGATGAAGCCCATGCGAATCCAGGGAAACTTTGTGTCCGATCAGGAGATCGAACGGGTGGTAAACTTTATCAAGGGGCAGTACGAGGCGTGCTATGATGAAGAGATCATCGAAAATATCCAAAAGGAACAGGAGCGCGTGGCGGCCAACCTGGAAAACGGTGCGCACAGTGACAGTGATGACGAGACGCCGACCCGCAGCGGCGAGGCGAAGGATGAACTGTTCTTCCAGGCCGTGGAGATGGTGCTGGATAACGGACAGGCATCGGTTGCCATGTTCCAGCGGCGGTTTAAGATCGGTTATCAGCGTGCCGCGCGGCTGATCGATCAGATGGAGGAGCGGCGGATCATCGGCCCCTATGAGGGAACCAAGCCGCGCCAGGTTCTAATCAGCCGACAGGAATTTAATGAAATGCGTATGCATGAATAGGTCTTGCACTTTGCAGGACCTTTTTTTATGCTTTTTGGAGAAACGGTAGGAGAAATGAATTTTTTTGACATTTTATGATTTTTTTATAATTTTCACAAAAAAACGCAAAAAACATTTGAAATTTTGGTCCGGATATGATATACTGATAGACAGCGTGCTATGAAGTGCAAAATAGAAGTTGAAGGAAATATACCAAGGAGGCAAAATCATTATGGCAAAAAAGTTTAAAACCATGGATGGTAACTGCGCGGCGGCACATTGCGCGTATGCATTCACCGAAGTTGCAGCCATCTATCCGATCACTCCGTCATCGACCATGGCAGAATATGTCGATGAATGGAGCGCAAAAGGCCAAAAGAATATCTTTGGCGAAACCGTACAGGTGGTCGAGATGCAGTCCGAAGCCGGTGCGGCCGGTGCCGTACACGGCTCTTTGCAGGGCGGTGCGCTCACAACGACCTTTACGGCATCCCAGGGACTTCTGCTCATGATCCCGAACATGTACAAAATCGCCGGCGAATTGCTGCCGACCGTATTTCATGTCAGCGCCAGAGCAATTGCGGCGCACGCATTGAACATCTTCGGCGATCATCAGGACGTGATGGCATGTCGTCAGACCGGCTTTGCAATGCTTGGAGACATCATTCTTGCAGAGCCAAAGGCACTTATCGGATT
>URTH01000136.1 GCA_900550775.1 uncultured Eubacteriales bacterium
GGTAAAACCGCATGGCAAAACATTCAGATATACGGCGTACCGACATGGTATGATTGGGCAATCGGAAAATGGGGTACAAAATGGAATGCCTATGGGTATGACGAATATACCGATTACAGTGCTTGTGATGAGCTGACCTTCCAAACCGCATGGTCTGCGCCTCATCCCATCTTGAAAAAACTCTCTGAAATGTATCCGGATGTATCCTTAAAACATCAATGGGCAGATGAGGATATCGGGATGAACTGCGGAGAGCGCACCTATCTCGGTGGAAAAATAATCGATCAGTTTATCCCCGAAGGTATCCACGCGACTGAGTTCGCTTTGGGGGTTTGGGATTATGATCCCTTGGAATTTGGTATGGCGAAAAACAGCACAGGGACGGAATATATCAACATCGAAAATGCTGAGTATCAGTTAATCGAGCTGTTCGGTAAGCCCGCGCTGTTTTCAAACAGCCGCATTACCCCGAAGGATATTCCGCAGGGGCTTTACTGTTACGACCTTCGCCACAGCGATGACGGCGACCGCTTTTGTACGGTTGAACCCAGAGTTGCCGTTAACCACGGCGGAAGCGTCATAACTGATGAGCCGCTGGATTTCGGGGAAAAAGGATATATTGCCTTTACCGAGGATACCGAACCCAACTTTTTAGGACAGGAGCTTACCATTGCCGAATATATGCGCGGGGAATTTGAACAAACCGAAGCCATGGAGCAAACGCCGGGAGAAATGCAGTTGTGAGTATATAATTAAAGAAACAATGAAATGAATAATAACAGAGGTCGTTTTGTGTGCACGGGAATCCGTGGATAGAAAAGGGCTTCTTTTTTATTGAGGCAATCGTGCACATAAACTTCTCTCTGCCGGAAGGAGAAAATAAAATGTGTCGGACTCAGTAAGCCCTATTCCGTATACCGGGAATAAAAACTGTATTCAAGATACGATTCTGTCGGTTATGCCACCGCATAAAACCTATCTGGAAGCCTGCATGGGGAGTGCCGAAATATTTTTGCGCAAAGCCCGCGCAGAAAAAGAGATGATCAACGATTACAACGGAGATCTGGTGAAATTTTTCCGGGTGCTGCAAAACAGTGAAAAACTGTCATATCTCATTGGACGTCTGTATCTGTCTTTTAACAGTGAGCAGATTTTTCGTGAGAACAAACAGCTTTTGCAAACAATCCCCAACATATTAGATGATATCGAGCATTTTGTATATACCGTGGAGGATTACTCGTGGGAGGATATTAAGGAAGTAGTCGCTTTTTTTGAAAATCAGGTGTTTAGTTTTTCCTCCACAGGTAAGACCATTGCTATCGCCAAACGGGATATGACCAAGAAATTCACTCGATTGATCGCTGCTTGTGCACGGCTGCGGGATGCAATCATTCTGCACCGTGACTTTCGTGACGCGATTCGCTATGCTGTCGGAGAAGATACCTTTGTGTTGCTTGATCCGCCATATAGGGGGACAGAAGCATGCTATCAAAAATCCAGCTTCAACGGGCAAACGCATCAGGAACTGTTCGATTTTGTCTATACCGTTCACAAGCAGTATGAAGGCAAATGTAAATTTCTCATCACCTATAATAATGATCCGGTGATTCGCTCCCTTGCAGATGCCTGCGGTTTTGATACTTTTGTGCAGCCGAGACTTCATAATATGCGGCAAGGCAGTGACCCCGGGGCAATATTTGAGGAATTGTTAATTGCAAATTATGACATGAAAGTACAGGCAGAAGAAAATGGGCGGGTTTTATTTCATCCCGTCAAACAACTAACTTTGTTTGATTTTAACCCCGATTACTAAAGAAGAATCATTACAGAAGGGAAAATGAAAATGAACAAAATATACCGAGTTCTTGGTAAACGAGGACGGATTACCATCCCCTATGAAATTCGGCAGCGTGTCGGATTGGCGTATAACGACATTTTAAGTTTTGCCGAGTCCAATGACAAGACCGTAATTGTGAAACGAGAAAAAATCTGCGATAATTGTAAAGATTGCAACGGCGATGAATCAGATCCCATCACTTTAGAGAACTTTCTGGATGAATTGACGCCGCAGGAACAACGAGCAGCGCTGATTCATCTCTCGGTGAAATGGGCAGAACAGCAAAATATAACGAAGGGAGACTCCTAACACAATGAGAATCAAAATCTATCAAATCAATCCCGATAGGGATAAGAATAAAGTGAAATTTCATAATTTGAAGAATACCCGACGGTTTCAGGGAACAGCGGATATTGACCCCTCCGTTTATGACGAGGTGTTTAACGGTGAGGTGGATAGTGACAATTTGGAAGAAATTTTCCGGCAGTTCAATACAGAGGGACATCCGCTCCATCGCGGTCATTCCTTGTCCGTTTCGGATGTTGTTGTGACAAAGGACGGCGCATATTACTGCGACAGTATTGGCTTTCAAAAAGTGGATTTTGACGAGTCCCTCACCCAAAAGCCGGATAACCTTATGACGGTGGTTTATGTAGAACCGCATAAGGCTCCATATATAGCAGAAATCGAACACACGCTGGAAGCGGAACAAAAAGCGGTCGGCGGACTGATCGAGCCCATCTATCTGGGCGATGTTTGCCTTGTAGGAAACGAAGAAGCAAAACTCATCGGCATGGAGGGTAACCGCAGGATCGGAGATGGTACTTCTATCATCGCCGGTCCTTTTTTTATCTGTGGTTTAACAGAAGATGATTTCAGAGGGCTAACCGCTGAAGAAGCAGAAAAATATATGATACAGTTTCGAGAGCCGGAGGAAATCAGCCGGGAAGAAGTAGAAGCCGATATGGGCTTTACGATATATTGCGGAATATAAGGGCGAGATAGTATAAAAGAAATGCACCGCATTCCTTTTATACTCCGCTTTTGTTCCTTTGCGGCAAATATGATGCCGCAATTTCGGTCGCATTTCATTTAACCGAAATCGGACAAAAGCTCAGAAAGGAATGATCATAATTATTATGAAAGGAAAAAAGAAAATGAAAAGACTTTTGTTATCCGGTGTCTTGTCTTGCTTGATAATAGGCACCGTTTTGCTTCGTTGTCCCGTGCCGCAATCATCGGCAGAAACGGTAATCGAGTCGGCTGCTTTGGAGACAAGAACAGATACGGCAGAAGCAGAAAACCGTTTTGATACCGGCTTCTGGATCGGACTCGGCGCAGTGGCGCTGGGAGGTGTTGTTGCATTGGTTATTGTCAAAAAGAAAAAGGATGATGAAGAGGAATGATGAAACGAGTCTATGTTTGTGCCGAACTCGGAGAAAAAGAAAATCTTGAGCAGATGAAAGAGTATTCCAGATATGTATTGATGCGGGGTGCAGCTCCGGTTGTACCGCATTTCTATCTGCTTTGCCTTGATGATAGCGATCCAAAGGAACGGGAAATCAAGCAGGCGGCGGGATTGAATTTACTGTGGATTTGCGACGAGGCGTGGATTTTTGGCAGTACTGTTACAGAAGGGATGAAAGCAGAAATACAGTTTTGTAAAAGTCTGAATATTCCGATACGGGTGGTTCAAAAAGAGGAAATGCAAAGAGTGTTAGGAGGATGTTCATGAGAAAGAAATTAATATGTATTTTGGTGACGGCGGTATTACTATCCGCATGGTGCTTTCAGACCTTTGCCGCAGGAGATGTATCAACTGCTATCGAAAACACGTGGAAAGCGGCGCAGACACAAATAAAGAACGTTGTCAACAATGTCGTGTTTCCCGTCATTGATATGATTCTGGCGATTTTGTTCTTTGTAAAGCTAAGTACATCATATTTTGAATTTCGCAAGCACGGTCAATTTGAACTGACGGCACCCTGTATTCTGTTTGCCTGCCTCATTTTCACCTTGACCGCCCCGTTATATATCTGGTCGATTCTGTAATCTGAAAAGTGGACAATGACAAATATTTTAAGGTGCGAAAACGAGGTGATGACCTATTTTTGAGTGGTTAGGGAATATTTTTTCGGGGATGAGTGACGCGATCGGCGGTATCTTTGAAGGACTGGGGAAACAGGTGTCTAATGCCATATGGGATGCGATGCTGGGGTGGCTTTATGAAACAATATATGGTGCAGTTGCCGATTTCTTTGCCATGATGGGCAATATGGGAGCGGACATCTTTGAGCTTGACTGGGTGCAAGCTACCATTCGGCTCTTCACTTTGTTCGGATGGGCATTGTTTGTTGTCGGTGTTGTAGTAGCTATTTTTGATGTAGCTATTGAATACCAAAATGGCAGGGCGAGTATAAAGACAACGGCGATTAATGTTTTGAAAGGATTTTTTGCCTGCTCTTTGATCGGTATACTTCCCATAGAACTGTACAAGTTTTGCATCAGTCTGCAAAACACCTTTTCTCATGATTTGTCCGCACTTGTTGCCGGAGAACAGTCAGTTGATCTTTCGGGACAAAGCAGTTCTGCGTTAGCAGGAGCATTCGCGGTAACAGGAAACATCAAAATAACGCTTTTTAATCTGCTTGCCATGATTGCCTTTGCATACTGTGTGGTAAAGGTTTTTTTCAGCAACATCAAAAGAGGCGGCATTCTGCTCATTCAAATGGCGGTCGGAGCATTGTATATGTTTTCTGTTCCCCGTGGGTACACCGACGGATTTAGCCAATGGTGCAAGCAGGTGGTAGCCATCTGCTTGACGGCGTTTATGCAGACCACACTGTTGTATCTCGGTCTGCTGACCTTCTCCGGCAATATGCTCCTCGGCTTGGGAATCATGCTGGCGGCGAATGAAGTACCACGGATCGCACAGCAATTCGGGCTGGATTCGAGTGTCAGAGTCAATATGATGAGCGTTGTTCATGCGACGACAACGGCAGTGAATCTGACGCGATCCGTTGCAGGAGCGATGAAATAGCAAAAAAACTTTTTTCTGCGACCGCTATAACCTATTGATAATTGACTAAATATAGGTTATACTGTAAATATGTCATTAAGCGATGGAAAAGAGGAATCGGAGTGGTAGATGTGGTTGGACGCATCCGAGAAATTGAAGAAGAACTCGCAAGACTACCAAACGGATATATCTCCAAAAAGATGATAAACGCAAAAGAACGGTTTTATCTGCAATGGCTTGAGAACGGAAAACTGAAAAGCAAGTATATCAAGGCAGCGGAATTTAACGAGATATCAGCACAGATGGAAAAGAAAAAACAATTGCAGGATGAATTAAAGGCGTTAAAAGAAA
>URTH01000137.1 GCA_900550775.1 uncultured Eubacteriales bacterium
TGATGTGGCGCTTATGAAACAGCATGTGACAAACGGCGTGAAGGTCAAGGCCTCCGCCGGGATTAAAACGAGAGAAAAGGCGCTGGAGCTGATTGAGGCCGGGGCGGATCGGCTGGGAACCTCCTCCGGCACGGCAATTTTAGAGGGGTGAAAGGAGAGGTGAACCATGAAAAAGGTGGTAGGCGCCGGGAGCCTGGTGGTTGATATTACGGCGTATGTGCCGCATCTGCCGCGCGACGGCGAGACTGTTTTGGGAAAAACGGTGCGGTTTGGTCCCGGCGGCAAGGGCAATAATCAGATGACTGCGGTGCACCGCGCCGGTGCCGAGGCGGTGATAATCTCAAAAGTCGGCGAGGATTTTCTGGCTGAGATCATGAAGGCGCATTATGAGAGAGAGGGCATGTCCCAAAAGTACATCGGAGCCGTAAAGGGCGGCGAGACCGGCAGCGCGCTGATTGAGGTGGATGAAAACACCGCGCAAAACGCCATTGTGGTGGTAAAAGGCGCCAATGACGCAGTCGATGCGGCGGCGGTGGAGGCGGCAGAGCATGAGTTTGCGGATTGTGACGCGGTGCTGACGCAGCTGGAGACGGGTATGGAATCCGTATTAAAATGCAAAGAACTGGCGCAAAAATATCATAAGCCGTTTATCCTGAACCCGGCGCCGTATCAGGAGATTCCGGACGGACTGTTTGAGGGCGTTGACTTTTTGACGCCCAATGAAACCGAGGCAGAGCAGTTTACCAACCAAAAGGTGGATTCGCCGGAGAGCGGATTTTTGGCGGCGGAGGTTCTTTTAAATAGGGGCGTCAAAAACGTGGTGATTACGCTCGGAAAGGCCGGCGCTGTTTATGCAAACAGGAAAGAGCGAGGGTATATCCCGGCGATATGTGTGGATGCCGTTGATACCACCGGCGCAGGGGACGCCTTTAACGGAGGACTTGCGGCAGCCGTTGCGGCCGGTATGCCCATCGAAAAGGCGCTGCAGTTTGCAAACTGTGCCGGCGCTCTGTCGGTGACGGCACTCGGAACGGCACCGGCCATGCCAAGGCTTGATCGGCTGAAAGCGTTTATGAAAAAACACTACGGCATAGAGGTGACGGAACTTGATTGAGCATTTTGGCATTGTCGCAGAGCAGGTGATGATTTTATTTATCCTGATTGCGGTGGGCTATTTTTGCAACAAAAAAGGGCTGCTCTCCAAAGAGGCGAATAAAAAGATCTCTGACCTGGTGGTGCTGATTGTAGCGCCCTGCGTCATCATTCTTTCGTTTGAAAGAAGCTATACGCCGGAGCTTTTAAAAAATTTTGGGATTGCGATCCTGATTGCAGCCGCCGCCCATATTCTTATGGCGGTCACTGCTCATTTTTTACTGCGTGACCGCGATGCATTAAAACGCAGGGTATACCTGTTCGGCGCGGTGTTTTCCAATGCCGGGTTTATTGCGATCCCTCTGCAAAGCGCTTTGCTTGGAGAAGAAGGGGTTTTTTACGGCGCCGCTTACCTGGTCGTGTTTAATATTATGATGTGGAGCTACGGCGTGGTACTGATGAGCGGAAACACGAATCGGATTTCGCCGAAAAAGATACTCTTATCACCGGGAATCATCGGCGTTGCCGTGGGGCTGGTACTCTTTTTGGGTTCCGTTCGGCTTCCGATGCTGATTCATCGGCCTATGGAATATTTGGCAGGGCTGAATGTGCCGCTTCCGATGCTGGTTGTCGGGTATTATCTGGCGGACACGGATTTGAAAAAAGCCTTTTCAGACAAAAAAAGCTATGGTTGTATGCTGTTGCGGCTGCTCGTTTATCCGCTGGCAGCCTTTGGAATTTTGTATGCGTGCGGTGTCCGCGGCGCATTGCTGACGTCTATGGTGATTTCGCTGAGTGCGCCGGTCGGTGCAACGGTTACCATGTTTTCCGAAAAGTTTGACAATGATACAAATCTTTCGGTGCAGCTGGTCTCTCTTTCGACCCTGCTTTCCATGCTGACGATGCCGGTGATTGTCGCCCTGGCTCATATGGTATAAAAAAAGATGGCTAATTTGCCATCTTTTTTAAATATTCCAAAAAGTCAAACAAACTTTCCATCTGCAAATCGGCGGCGTCCAGCATTGCCGCGTCCGGAACAATGACATCCGGAATCAAAACGCCCAGCATGGGCGAGCGGTGCAGCGCTGTGATCCCGTTTTTGGAGTCCTCAATCCCGATACAGCATGCAGGGGAAACGTGAATTTCCTCCGCCGCGCGGAGAAAAATGTCGGGTGCCGGCTTGCCGTGCGCAACCTCGTTTCCGCACACAATGGCCGAAAAATAAGAGATCAGGCCGCTTTGCGTGATTAGCGATGTGGCGCGCTGCCGATTGGTTGAGGTTGCAACCGCACAGGGGATCTTTTTTTCTTTCGCATAGGCCAAAACCTCTGAAAGACCCGGTTTGATCGGAACGCCGTTTTCCGCGATGACGCGATCCTGATATGCGATCTTATCCTTTAAATATGCGTCAAAATCAAGCTGCTCCGGCGGAAATGCCGCTTCAAACCGCCGTCTGATTTCAGCGCCCGGCAGCCCCATGAACCCGTAAATCATCTCCATCGGGAGGGCAATATGATGCTTTTTTGCGGCGTACTGCATGGCGCGGATGGAGATGGGTTCCGTGTCAAACATGGTGCCGTCCATGTCAAAAATAAGACCTTTTACTTCCATCAATATCGCCTACTTCCATATGTGAATTTTGCCTGCGCGGTGCAGACACAAAATGATGTTCATGGTAATCGGGAACAAAATTGCGCCCTTGATTCCGAACCAGATAAAGCCGAGATAGATGCATATAATAGCCACCAGCGGCGGAAGGCCTAACTGATCGCCGACCACCTTCGGTTCAATAAATTGCCGTACGGCAGTGATAATTAAATAAAGCAAAACAAGGCCGAGCGCCAGATAGAATCGCTGCTGCAACAGGGAAATGACGGCCCACGGCAGCACCACCGTTCCGGTGCCCAACACGGGCAGTGCGTCGGCAATCGCAATCATGGCGGCAATGCCGAACGGGTTATGCACCCGGAGTGCCAAAAAGCCGACCGATAACTCAATAAAGGTAATCACCATCAAAATGAGGTAAGCGCGCAGATAGCTGGCAAGCGTCTTGCCGAGATAGCTGCGGATGTCTATCAGCATTGCCTTGCTTTTTTCCGGGATCTGCCGCTTGATAAAGTTCATGACATTATCATAGTCCATACCGATAAACAAAGAAGAAAGAATGGTAAAGACCAGGGATATCAGCATCAGCGGCAGCTTGGTGGAGGCGCCGGCCAGTGAGGATAACACGCCGGTGGAAAGGTCGATCAGCGAGGACTGTAATCCCTCCAGCATACTGCTCAGCGTGTCACCGACCTGGGCGGCAATATCGGGAGAAAACCGTTCGGCAAAATCGAGCAGCCCCTGATTGGCAGTTCCCAAAAACGGCGCAATTTCCTGTGTATAAAAGTTCGGAAGATTGAGACAAAATTCCTTAATATTCTGAAACAGGTAGTTGCCGAGCAGCCATACCAAAAAGCTGACAAGCCCATAGCCCAAAAGGATAATCAAAAAGGCTGCGACGCGTTTGTTGATTTTCGTTTTTTCGGCCAGCAGACGGATCAGGGGACGAAATGCCAGGGCAATCAAAAAGCCCAGCAAAAACGGCATGATCCAGCCGATGACGTATTCCAAGAACAAAAAGGCTAAAAGAAGTACGATGGCCAGGTATAAGACGTTGATGATAAATTGTTTGTGTTTGACGGTCTTTTTTAAATCCATAATGATTACCTTCCCGTTTTCGTCTGGTATATCAGCGCAGAGCCGTATTGTACCCGGCTCTCTCGGCGATGCCGACCGCTCCCTGCATTATACAACATTTTCTAAAAAATAGCAAGCAAAGCCGAAAAAAAGATTGCATTTTAAAGAGGGCTGCGGTATAATAATAAAAAGAAGAAAAGATTTTGCCGCAAGACCCGGCGATGCGTATGCCCTATATGGAATGTGAAACAAGGGTCTGCTTTGGCGGTATTTTAGGATAGGAAGATCAGAGAGGAGAATGGCTATGCGTTTTTGCAATCAATGCGGTACGGCGCTCGGTGAACAGGATGCGTTTTGCCCGGTGTGCGGCAGTGAGGTTTCCGTCAAGGAGGCGCATCACACCTGCACAAGCTGCGGCGCGGCAATCAGTGATGAGGATCAGTTTTGTTCTGCCTGCGGTGCGCCGACCGGCAATCCTAAGGTATATCAGGGGACGGTGCAAACCCCCGGAAGGCGGTCTAAACTTGTGGCAGGGCTGCTTGGTATTTTTGTCGGGGCCTGGGGCATCCACAATTTTTACCTCGGTAAAATTTCGTTGGGTGTGATCCAGATTATTGTGACTTTGGTGACCTGCGGCGTCGGCGGCCTGTGGGGATTTATTGAGGGAATCCTGATTCTTTGCGACCGTATTACAGAGGATGGAGACGGAAATCCGCTCAATCCTTAAACGGTTATCACAGAGGGGGCTTATGAAAAATAAGTCCTCTTCTTTTATTTTTGGGAGGGATTGCTGCGTGAAACGGGGAATTGCACTTTGTACGGTCTTGGCCGGAATCGGCGGCCTTCTTTGTACGGCACTTTGGAGAGTGTACCGTTTAGAACCTTATTTTTCGCTTGCCGTCACTTTTTGGACAACGTTTTATCATTTTGCGATGCGCCTTTTGGTGGGCTTTGCCGTTATGCGGATGCGAAGAGGAAGAACCAAAGCGGATGGAAAGCCATATTCGCTCCATGCGGCGGAGCGCTGGTTTTGTGAAAAGATACGGATCAAAAAATGGAAACGCTTTGCGCCGACCTATAAAAAGGAGCTTTTTTGTGTCGAGAGATCGGATTTAAAACCGCTGATGCACGCAATGGTTGACGCGCAGATCGGACACAGTATCATGGCGGTGCTCAGTCTTGCGCCGATTCTCCTATCCGGCGTCCTTGGCGGATTTGCGGCTTTTTTAAGTACGTCTTTGTTTTTTTGCTGCTTTGACCTCGGCTTTGTCATGCTGCAAAAATACAACAGGGCACGGCTTAGCCAAATGATACAAAAAAATAAA
>URTH01000138.1 GCA_900550775.1 uncultured Eubacteriales bacterium
TTTTAATTCGTTTTCAAAAACCTCCCGATTGCCGCACTTTAGCGCGCTGATTGCCATATACGCCTCAATCGGCGGCCAGATCGTGCCGCTGTGCCGTCCGTAGACGCCCTCGCCGAGGTCGGTATAACGCCGAAACGGCGGCCACACGCAGGCAATGCCGTTTGGCGTACGGGGCAGACGTTCGACAACGCTCTTCTTCCGCGCCTCGTCCGCAACGTCAAACAAAATCACAAAGCTCTCGCCCAGACCCTCGTAGCAGTCGCTGTTACCAAAATCATCGACCAGGTAGTTATAGTACCCCTTTTCCTCATTCCAAAAGTGTCGGTTGATGCTCTCCTTCATCGCCGCCGCCTTTTTGCCGTACGCCGCCGCGCCGTCCTTGTGCAGCATGGCAGACAGCTCCTCCATAATCACGTAGGCGCGGTAATACAGGCAGTTGGTGGACAGGGCATGCAGCGGCAGACCGACGCCCTTTTTTGCCTTATATTCCGGGAACTTATCGGTAAAATGAATGATGCCCGATTCGCCGCATTTAGCGTAAATATCCGGGTAGGCGGCGATGCCGTCTCCGTAGCACGCCGCGCCGCGGAAGAGGTTTAACGCCTCGTCAAACTCGGTATCTTCAAAATAGCGGAGCGAATTTTTCCCGACTTCGTAGATGGTGTCCAAAAAGGCGTCATCGCCCGTAAAACGATAGTAGTTCCACGCGCCGGGAACCCAGATGATGGCGTCCCAGTACTCGCCGCCGGCGCGGACGCCGTAGGTTTCGTCCTCGGTCAACACCGCAAGCAGGGTGTTTTTTGCCACGTCCGGAAAGAGCAGACCGCAGCAGTTGGAGACGTTGATGGCGCAGTCGCGCGTCCAGGGCGTCTCATAGCCCATTCCGGCAAGAATGACGTTTGCCGGCTCCTTTAACAGTCCCGCCTGAAACGGGATAATGTTGGAAACCACGTCCGAATACGCCGTCCGAAACGCCTTGTTGACCGCCTCGTTGTCCGTGGTAAGTGTTGGTATCTGATAAAACATCACAAATCGCTCCTCACTTTGGCAGGTTGCCCTATATTTTAGGATTCTCCATAACAAATTCCTCAAAAAAAACAGGAACAGAGCTTTTCTGTTCCTGTTCGCATGCATGATATCATATTTTTAAAGTTTTGTCAACTTTTTGATATTTTTGGTGTAGGAGTCTCGGTTTCCACCGCGCTCTATTTCTTCATAGCTTCCTCTACCGCAACGGCAACGGCAACGGTCATACCAACCATGGGGTTGTTACCTGCGCCGATCAAGCCCATCATCTCTACGTGCGCCGGCACGGAGGACGAACCTGCAAACTGTGCGTCAGAGTGCATACGGCCCATGGTATCGGTCATACCGTAGGACGCAGGACCTGCGGCCATGTTATCCGGGTGCAGCGTTCTGCCCGTGCCGCCGCCGGAGGCAACGGAGAAGTACTTCTTGCCCTGCTCGATACATTCCTTCTTATACGTACCTGCAACCGGGTGCTGGAAACGGGTCGGGTTGGTGGAGTTACCGGTGATCGAAACGTCCACGCCCTCTAAGTGCATGATTGCAACGCCCTCACGCACATCGTCGGCACCGTAGCAGCGAACCTTTGCGCGCTCTCCGTTGGAATATGCCGTCTCTTTTACAACGGTAACCTTGCCGGTATAGTAGTCAAACTGGGTCTGCACATAGGTAAAGCCGTTGATTCTGGAGATGATCTGCGCCGCGTCCTTACCAAGACCGTTCAGGATTACGCGAAGATCCTCTTTTCTAGCCTTGTTGGCACTTCTTGCCAGGCCGATTGCGCCCTCTGCGGCCGCAAACGACTCATGGCCTGCCAAAAAGGCAAAGCACTTGGTCTCCTCACGTAGCAGTCTTGCGCCCAGGTTACCGTGGCCGATACCAACCTTACGGTCGTCGGCAACCGAACCGGGAATACAGAAGGACTGCAGGCCGAGGCCGATCTTTTCTGCTGCGTCAGCTGCGTTTGTTACGCCGTCCTTGATGGCGATTGCCGCGCCGACAATGTATGCCCAACATGCGTTTTCAAAGCAGATCGGCTGAATGCCCTTTACCATGTTATATACATCAATGCCCTTTTCGTCACAAATCTGTTTTGCCTCTTCAATCGAGGCGATGCCGTGCTTTTTCAGCTCAGCATTGATTTGGTCGATTCTTCTCTCATAACTCTCAAATAAAGCCATTTTCAATACCTCCTATCTTATTCGTGACGCGGATCAATCAGCTTGACCGCATCGTCTACTCTGCCGTATTGACCGCTGGCCTTTTCGAGCGCCTCATTCGCGTCCATGCCCTTGCCGATCATTTCCATCATTTTGCCGAGATGTACAAACTTGTAACCGATGATCTGGTTTTCTGCGTCAACGGCTACCTTGGTGATATAGCCCTCGGCCAGCTCCAGATATCTGGGGCCCTTTGCCAGGGTTGCGTAGGTGGTGCCGACCTGGCTTCTCAGACCCTTGCCCAGATCCTCAAGGCCTGCGCCGATGGGGAGACCGTCCTCCGAGAATGCGGTCTGGGTACGGCCGTACACGATCTGGAGGAACAACTCGCGCATTGCGGTGTTGATGGCATCACAGACGAGGTCTGTGTTGAGTGCCTCTAAAATCGTCTTACCGATCAGAATCTCGGACGCCATTGCGGCCGAGTGGGTCATACCGCTGCAGCCCACGGTTTCCACCAGAGCCTCCTGGATGATGCCCTCTTTTACATTTAATGTCAGCTTACAGGTACCCTGCTGCGGTGCGCACCAGCCGATACCGTGCGTCAGACCGGAAATGTCCTTGACTTCTTTTGCCTGCGTCCACTTACCCTCCTGCGGGATTGGCGCGGGGCCGTGATATGCGCCCTTCGCAAGCGGACACATACTTTCTACTTCGCTTGAATATTTCATTTGCTCTGCTCCTTTCATATCAATCGGCAAAAAGCCCAATTGACTCCATTATATCATACTTTTCAAAATATGCAATAAATTTCTTTGAAAATCTCTGTCCCGACAAAAGCCGCTTTTTTAAGACAGGATTTTTTGTGGATTTTAACAAAATCCTTTGCCGAAAGCGCGCAATCCAAACGCCGATTGAAAGCGTCGGATTTCCGCCTTCGCTGCGCCCGACGCCCGGCGCCCCTACTGCTCCAGAGCGTTGATTTTTTCCACCCGGCGTGCATGGCGGCCGCCCTCGTGCTCTGCGCCAAGGTACGCGTCCACAATGGCAACGGCAAGATCCGGCCCGGTCACGCGCTCGCCCAGGCAGATGATCTGCGCGTCGTTATGCTGGCGGCATTTTTCCGCGCTGTAACAGTCGGTCACGTGCGCCGCCCGAATCCCATGGATTTTGTTTGCCGCGATGCTCATGCCGATGCCGGTGCCGCAAATCAAGATGCCGCGGTCAAACGCGCCGTCTAAGTACGCGCGGCACACCGTCTCTGCGATGTCGGGATAGTCGGCCGGAACCTCCGGCTGCGTCCCGTAGTCGATCACCTCATGACCGAGTGCGGTCAAATGTTCTTTGATATAGGCCTTGTGATTCACGCCGCCGTGATCACTGCCGATTCCGATTTTCATATGCTACCTCCTGTGGTTGATTCTTCCTCTATCATACCAGAGCGAAACTGAAATTGCAATCCAAAAAGCAAAAAATTCCGTGAAAAATGGTGAGAAAATATGGTTGTAATTCAAATTTGTTTATAGTATAATGAGGTTACGCAATTTATGACAGGAGGAGAGCATAGGATGGATTATCAAAAAGAATACCAAAGATGGCTGAAAATGGCGGACGCCGACACGGTGGCGGAGCTAAATGCCATCGCCGATGACGAAACGGAGATCAAGGATCGGTTTTACCGGACTTTGGAATTTGGTACGGCAGGGCTGCGCGGCGTATTGGGCGCCGGGGCGAACCGTATGAATACTTATGTGGTGGGACAGGCGACCCAGGGGCTTGCCAATCAGCTGCTATCCACCAATCCGGGCGGCGCGCTGCGCGTTGCCATCGCCTATGACAGCCGCCATCAGTCGGATGTCTTTGCCAAAGAGGCTGCCATCATTCTGGCGGCAAACGGAATCACCGCCTATCTGTTTGACGAGTTAAAGCCGGTGCCGGAGCTTTCCTTTGCGGTGCGCCACATCGGTGCAACCGCCGGCATCGCCGTAACCGCAAGCCATAACCCGGCCAAGTACAACGGCTATAAGGTGTACGGTGCGGACGGCGCACAGTTGAATCCGGCGCTTGCCGCCATCGTCCTTTCGGAGATCGAAAAGACGGACATGTTTACGGACGTCAAAAAGTGCGACTTTGATCAGGCAGTTAAAGACGGCAAAATCGTGATGATGGGCGACGATGTGGAGGACGCCTATCTTGACGAGGTACAAAAGCAGTGCATCAATCCGGAACTTGCCAGGGAAAAGGGCAGCCGCCTGAAGTTTGTCTACACGCCGTTTCACGGGGCAGGCAACAAACCGGTGCGCAAGATTTTAAAGCGGGTCGGCTTTGACAATGTTGTGGTGGTTAAGGAGCAGGAGCTGCCGGACGGCGACTTTCCGACCGTGGCATCGCCGAACCCGGAGAACAAAGAGGGCTTTACCTTAGCGATCGGCTACGCCAAGGAATGCGGCGCGGATCTGATTGTCGGCACCGACCCGGACTCTGACCGCGTGGGCATCTTGGTCAAGGACGAAAACGGCGAATACGTCTCTTTTACCGGCAACCAGGTGGGCGCACTCCTTACCGAGTATATTTTAAGCAGCTTAAAAGAGCGCGGCCAGCTGCCGAAAGACGGCTATGTGGTAAAGACCATCGTCACCACCAACATCATCGCGGCGATGTGCCGCGCCTATGGCGTTGAAATGAAAGAGGTTTTGACCGGCTTTAAATTCATCGGCGAAAAGATCAAGGAATCGGAAGAGACCGGCATCGGCACCTACCTCTTTGGGTTTGAGGAAAGCTACGGCTACTTAAAGGGAACCTACGCAAGGGATAAGGACGCCGTGGTTGCCGTGATGCTGATTGCGGAGATGGCGCTTTATTATCAGGAAAAGGGCAGTTCCATCTTTGAACAGATGGATCGGATTTATC
>URTH01000139.1 GCA_900550775.1 uncultured Eubacteriales bacterium
GGACGCACGAAATCAAGGAGATGATGGGCGGCATGGGTCTTAACTCAATCGAGGCGCTGAAAGGAAACCGCCTGATGCTGCGCGGTGTCGGTCTTAATGAGAAGGAACTGGAGATTCTTGGCATCAAGCATGCCGGTGAATAAGTCGAATCAGAAGGGGATGGAATCAATGAAACGGGTTTATGTCAATGAAGAATGGTGCCTTGGCTGCCATTTGTGTGAATACCATTGCGCGTTTGCCGCCACCGGTGAAGAGGATATGGCGTCCGCGCTGAAAGATGTTGTTATTCGTCCGAGGATTCGGGTTGAGGACGGAGACGGCGTACATTTTGCGGTCTCGTGCCGGCACTGTGAGGAACCGTATTGCGTGAAGGGCTGCATTGCCGGTGCCCTTTATAAGGAGGACGGCGTGGTACGCTATCAAAAGGAAAAATGTGTGGGCTGCTATACCTGCGTTTTATCATGTCCGTACGGTGCGATTATGCCGGCGGAGGACGGCGTGGTACAAAAGTGCGAACTGTGCGTCAACCGCGCCGGCGGTCAGCCTGCCTGTGTAAGCCATTGCCCGAACGGGGCGATCGTATTTGAAGAGAGGTGAGAAGATGCGTTATGTAATCATTGGAAATTCCATTGCGGCGGTCGGGTGCATCGAAGGCATCCGCAGCGTGGACAAGATGGGCGAAATCGTTGTGGTTTCCAAAGAGCCGCACCCGGTATATTCCCGTCCGCTGATCAGCTATCTGCTTTGCGGCAAAACGGATCGTGAGAAGATGAAGTACCGCGCGGATGATTTTTATCAAAAGAACAGCGTACAGGTACTGTATGGCAAGAGCGCGGAAAAAATAGAAGAAAAAGACCATACGGTTGTCTTGGACGATGGAGAAAAAATTGCATATGATAAGCTTTTGCTGGCGACCGGGTCATCACCGTTTGTGCCGCCCATGGAGGGGCTGGACACCGTGAAGGACGCCTACACCTTTATGTCGCTGGATGATGCGCTCTCGCTGGAGGCGGCGCTTGACCCGTCGAAGCGTGTTTTGATTGTCGGCGCCGGACTGATCGGTTTAAAATGTGCCGAGGGTATCTACGGCAGGGTAAAAAGCATTACGGTTGTGGATTTGGCAGACCGCATTCTGCCCAGTATTTTAGACGCAGAAGGTTCTCAAATGGTACAGGAGCATCTTGAGAAAAAGGGTATCACCTTTCATCTGTCCGACAGTGTTGCAAGGTTCACAGACGGCACGGCACAGCTAAAGAGCGGTTGTACGATCCCTTATGATATCGTGGTGATTGCGGTCGGTGTGCGTGCCAACACAAGTTTATCTGAGGGCGCTAAAATCAAGACGGCGCGCGGATTTGTGACCGGTCTTGACTGCAAGACCACGGCCGAGGATATTTATGCGGCCGGCGACTGTGCCGAAAGCTATGATGTGGTAACGGGACAGGAGCGGGTGCTGGCGCTTTTGCCGAATGCGTATATGCAGGGCGAATGTGCCGGAATCAACATGGCAGGCGACAGCAAAAAGTATGATTTTGCAATTCCGATGAATGCAATCGGGTTCTTTGGATTACACATGGTGACGGCCGGCAGCTATGACGGTGAGGCCTATGTGAAAAAGACGGCGGACGGTTATAAAAAGCTGGTTACCAAAGACAATCGGTTGGTTGGTTATATTTTGATCGGCAAAGTGGATCGCGCCGGGATTTATACGGCGATGATCCGAAAGAAAACACCGCTCGATACGCTGGATTTTGATAAAATCAAGGATCATCCGCAGCTGATGGCGTTTTCAAACTCGAAAAGAAAAGAACTGTTAGGAGGGGTACCGGTATGAAGATCACGGCAGGCAGCATGCACTTTAAGCAGCTGAATGATTTGGTTCGAAATACAGAGGATCGTGAAATTGAGATCGAAAACTGTATTGGGCAGCGGTATATCGCAAGCGGACTTTCCGGCAAGGAAATCACCATTCACGGTGTACCCGGCAACGCGCTGGGCGCCTATCTTGACGGCAGCAAAATCATCGTAAAGGGAAACACCCAGGAGGCAACCGGCGATACCATGAACGACGGTATGATTGCCATCTACGGCAATGCCGGCGACGCGACCGGCTATGCGATGCGCGGCGGAAAAATCTATATCGAGGGATCCTCCGGCTACCGTACCGGGATTCATATGAAACAGTACGAGGACAAGGTGCCGGTCATTATCATCGGCGGATCGGCAGGCAGCTTTTTGGGCGAGTACCAGGCCGGCGGTCTTTTGGTGGTGCTCGGCATGGATCATCCGGGAAAGCTTCCGGTTTCCAACTTCTGCGGAACGGGAATGCACGGCGGAAAGATTTATCTTCGTTGTGATACGCCGCCGCATGACCTGCCGGCACAGGTGCAGGCGCACCTTGCAGATGATGCGGATATGGAAGAGATTTCGTCGTATTTACGCGAGTTTTGCGACATCTTTGATAAAAATTATGATGAGATATTGGCACACCCATTTTATGTGCTGACCCCAAACACCAAAAATCCCTATAAGCAATTGTATACCACCAACTAAAAATTTGAAAATTTTAGTTGAAATTGCCGTAAAGTTGTGGTACACTAAGTAAAAAGGCGGAAACGGAGGCGTAGAGAGCATGAATCATACCGATGAAGAAATTCTTGACTTTGTAGAAGAGCACGATGTGAAGTTTGTGCGGCTCTCTTTTTGTGATCTGTTTGGCGTGCAAAAAAATATCGCGATTATGGCGGATCAGCTGCCCAGAGCGTTTGAAGAAGGGATTGCCTTTGACGGTTCGTCCGTTGCGGGCTTTACCAGTGTGGAATGCTCGGATTTATTCTTGGTGCCTGATTCCTCCAGCGTTGTGATTTTGCCGTGGCGACCGTCGCATGAGCGGGTAATGCGGATGTACTGTACCGTAAAAAACCCGGACGGCACTGTTTTTGAGGGTGACAGCCGCAACATTTTAAAACAGGCGTCCGACCGTGCGATGGAGATGGGGTATCTGTGCCGGATCGGTACGGAATGTGAGTTTTACCTCTTTCAAAATGACGAGAACGCTATGCCAACGCTGAAACCTTTTGATTACGGTTCTTATGCGGACATTGCGCCGCTTGACCGAAGTGAGAATATCCGGCGTGAGATTTGTCTGAGCCTGGAAGAAATGGGGCTTTCTCCCGAAAGCTCCCATCATGAGAGCGGCCCCGGACAAAATGAGGTGGACTTTTGCTACGCGGACGCGCTTTCTGCGGCCGATAACTTTGTGACGTTTAAGGCTGCGGCAAAGTCGATCGCGATGCAAAACGGTCTTTTTGCATCATTTACGCCAAAGCCGCTTCCCGATCACAGCGGAAGCGGAATGCACATCAATCTGTCCTTGCTGAAAAACGGGCAAAATCTGTTTCAGGTTCAGCCCCGGCATTCTAAGGATGCGGAGAGCTTTATTCAAGGCATCTTAGATCACATTGCGGAGATTACGGCATTCTTAAATCCTCTGCCCAATTCCTATGACCGGCTCGGTTCTATGGAGGCGCCGCGGTATATTACCTGGTCGCACCAAAACCGTTCTCAGCTGATTCGGATTCCGGCAAGCCGCAGCGGAGAAAGCACCCGTATGGAGGTGCGCTCTCCCGATTCTGCATGCAATCCTTATCTGGCGTTTGCGCTGCTGATCCATGCAGGACTTGACGGTATTGAAAAAAAGCGTAAGCTGGTTCCGCCTTGCAATCAGAACTTATACAAGGCGCAGGATTATGTAAAGGATCACAAGATTGAACGTCTGCCAAAGACCTTGGCAGAGGCGCTCAGTCTGGCAGAGTCCAGTACCTTGGTTCAGCAGGTGATTCCGGAGCGGGTTGCCAACCTTTATATCCAGAAAAAGAGGGTTGAATGGCAGCAATACCTGCATGCGGAAAACCGTGCGGAGGATTTTTACCGTAACACTTTCCTTTTGGTTTAGGAGGACGGTATGGAACGCATTTTACTGGTGACGCAAAATGAAAAGTACCGCGAACAGTTTTCAAAACTGGTATCAGAGCATATCAAAGCGGAATTTTATTATGCCAGAACCAGCGGCGAGGCTTGGCGCATGATGTCCGATCACTCCTTTGCAATCGTTTTGATTTTGTCGCCGCTCCCGGACGAGTTTGGCAGCAATCTTGCAAAGATTGCTGCAAAGACAACGGCCGGCGTGATGGTGATTGCAAAAGGGTATCAGCTTGAAAATGTGCAGCAAAAGCTTGCGATGGAAGGGGTTTTTGCCTTTCATTCCGAGATGGGCAAAACCTTTTTCGGCTACGCGCTGGATCTGATGCTTGTTCTGCACAGAAGGCTGGCGGAAACTGCGCCGCAGACAGAAAAGCTGCATAAGCAGATTCGGGATATTCGATTGGTGAACCGTGCAAAATGTCTGTTGATTCAATATGAGGGGATGTCGGAAGAGGCGTCTCATAAATATATTGAAAAATTGGCGATGGATCAGCGCATGTCCCGCAGGGACGCTGCTCAGCTGGTTCTGGATCACTACGAGACATTACAAAATTAACATAGAGGAGGAAATTTTTCCATGGCACAACCGATTTACTTAGTGTTGGAGAACGGGTCTCATTTTCAGGGAGAGGCGTTTGGCGCAGACGTGGACGAGGTAATGGGTGAAGTTGTTTTTACAACCGGCATGACGGGGTATTTGGAAACCCTGACCGATCCAAGCTATTGCGGACAAATTGTGGTACAGACATTTCCCTTGATAGGAAATTACGGGGTGATTGAAGAAGATTTTGAGAGCCGGGGTATTTTCCTTCAAGCTTATATTGTTAGAGAATGGTGTCAACATCCCTCCAACTTCCGTTGCGGTGGGGATATTGACACTTTTTTAAAGCAAAAGGGGATTCCGGGACTATTTGGCATTGATACCAGGTGCCTGACCCGTATCATACGCCAAAGCGGCACCATGAACGGCATGATTACCAAGGCTGCGCCGCCATACTCCAAAGAACAGCTTGAAAAGATTAAAAATTATACCTGCGCATCGCCGGTGAAAACGGTGACCCGCGGCGAGGTTGAGACGGTTTCTGCCGCTGATCCCAAAAA
>URTH01000140.1 GCA_900550775.1 uncultured Eubacteriales bacterium
CATCGTGAAGATAAGGGATGGAGGGCGCAGCCCCCTCCTTGGATACTGCCATTGCCGCCGCGGCAGAGGCAAGCCTTAATATTTCGGGGATTGGCTGTCCTTTTGCCAGCCCGGCCACAAAATAACCCATAAAGGTATCACCGGCGGCCGTGGTATCCACCGCCTTGACCCGAAAAGCATTTTGATGCCAAACCACACTGCCCTCCCGATAGACAGAGCCGTTTTCGCCCAGGGTCAATACGATGCGCAGATTCGGGTATTGCTCGGCCGCAATCGCCGCACTGCTTTGCGCGTCATCGCCGCCAAAGAGCGCAACTGCCTCAATCTCATTTAAAACCATGTAGGATATCTTATGAAAGTCCAGGCTCCGCAGCGCATCCTGGATCGGGGATGGATTTAAAATGACGGTCATGCCCCTCTGATGGGCGCATGACAGAATGTAAGACAGACAGTTAATCTCGTTTTGCAGCACCAAAATATCTCCCTTTGAAAAATGGGAGAGGACGGCGTCCACATAATCCTCCCGAATCATGGCGTTGGTTCCCGGATAGACAATAATCGCATTCTCGCCCGTCTCGCTGACCTGAATCATCGCATGTCCGTTTTTTTGCGGCATGCGCTGCAGCAGGGCGGTATCTACCGCGTTTTCCTGCAAGGTATGAAGCAGCATGTCACCGTCCGTGCCGATGCAGCCTGCATGGCAAACTCTGCCGCCGGCCTTTGCAATCGCCACCGACTGATTCAGTCCCTTTCCGCCGGCAAACGTCTGTAAATCATCGCTTTTCTGCGTCTCGCCGGGTGCTGCAATATGATGCAGACGATAGACATAATCAATATTACAGGATCCGAAATTTAAAATTTTCATTGTTCTTCTCTCCTTTGCCGCACGGCGCCTTATTTGCGTTTATGATAGCATTATAACATAATGCTTTTTACAAAAAAAGGACTGTTTTTGCAGAAAAACAGTCCTTTTCAGTATCGCCCAAGCGATGATCTTCTATATGTTTCCCCTTGTCAACAGTCGGTACAGGGTTGCCCCGACGCCGTTAAAGAGGGTAACCAGCAGAATATAGCAGGCGGCATAGCCAAATGTCGGCCACGAATGCACATATAGGGTAAAATAGCACATGTCAGCAATGCTATGCTCAAAACCGCAGATAATGAATGCCATAATGCAAAGTACGATGCCCAAAACCCGATGAAGATCACTTTTGTGGTAGCGGTAGTTATGGATTGCAATATACATCATCATGCCGCAAAACATTGCCAAAATTGCGGTTTGCAGGGGATTTTGCCCCATCTTTCCCTGAATCAGCAGCGAAACCCTCTCCGTCAGCTCCGGCTTTGCAAGGCGCAGCAGCAGAGCCACAATCACGCCGCCCGTCAGGTTGCCCAGCCATGTCACGGCAATGGCCGCCTTTTCGGTTGTTTCAAAGAAATAGCTGACCTTTCCGGTGTAGAGGTTCAGGTTTAGCACACAAATGGTAAACAGCGCTACCGAAAACAAGAACGCACCCACGATTTGATTGCTGCAGGAAAGATAGGCAGCCGCACCGACTGCAATCGCCGCGCCGGCCGCGGCTGCTGATTGAAAATCCCTCATTGTCATTGACTCCTATGCTGCTTCATTTACTTTGCGATCCAATTTTGATGTACGCGCATCAGAATGGCCGCTGCCTCGGCACGGGTTGCCATCGCTTTCGGGCTAAAGGTGCCATCCGGGTTTCCGGACATCAATCCGTACTTTGCGGCAGAGGAAACCGCCTCCTTGGCATCCTCGGCGATCTCTGCGCTGTCTTGATAGGAAACGGCATCCGTCTCCTTTACCGCGCCGGTGTCAAAGCCCTTTTCTCCAACATAGCGCATCAGAATCATCGCCATCTGTTCGCGTGTGACATTTTCCTCCGGCGCAAACAACGTATCCGTCACACCGTTTACAATACCGTTTTCCTTTGCCCAGGCCACTGCCGGAGCATACCAGGTATCCGCCGCGACATCCGCAAACGCAGCAGCCGCATCGGTCTTTGCCGCGCCGTCCATCCGATAGAGTACGGTAACAAACATGGCACGGGTCATCGCGTCCTCCGGCGCAAACCGATCTGCCGAAATGCCCTGCATCAGCTTTGCGCGGCAAACATACTGTACCATATTAAAATACCACATATTGGCGTCAACGTCAAGGAAGGCAGGAATATCTTCTTGCTCCGTCTCCTTTTCTGCATCAGAGGCTGCGGTCTGACCGCTGTTTTTTACAGCATTGCCGCGGTTACTGCCGTTGCCGCTCCATATTTTTGCATCCTCTTCTTTTGTATAGTCCGCCGTATAATAAAGCGTGATTGCATCGCCGTTTTGCACCTTATAATCCAATATGCCAACCGCCGGTGATTTTCCGTTCACCTGATAGAGCCAGCCGGAGTTTGCGCCGCGATCGAACTGCGAAAGCGTCTGACCCTGCCATGTCACCGACTGAATGTAGCCGTCCTCAACCCCGACCGCACTCATATTGGCGCTGCCCAGGCCTTTTCTGATGACGTCTGCCGCACTGTCTCCCTTTTTCGCGGTCACATTTGCCGAAAGCCAGGCGGTATTATTCTCTGCCAAAACCTTTAGGCTGACCGTAACGGTATCGCTCTCTGCCGATCCTTGCGAAGCATCGCCGCTCTCAGCAGGCTCCTCCTCTGCCTTGCCGGCGGCGGAGGCCGTATACTGCTTTCGCTCGGTCTTTACCAGTGTCTCGCCCTGTATCTTTTGGCTGTATACGTTAAACGCATCGCTCTTTTTCATCTGTTCCAGCACGACCAAAGCGCGGAATCCCTGTTCTGTTGCAAGGGCTTTCGCCTTTTCCCCCTGGGTGCCGGAAACATATCCTGCGGTAAATCCGTCACCGTTATCGTTTTGGTAGAGCAGCACCGCATCGGCAAGACTGCCGCCGACCTTTACAAAACGGGAATCGTCAGACGGAGAAATCCCCATCGCAGCCAGGCCGCAAATCACCATGGCATCGGAATTGATGTTGCCGAACGAGCCGTTTTCACTCTGGGCGCGGCTCAGCCCCTCGATGGCACGGTCAGCAAGCTCCTTTGCCGCCGGGTCGGTATCATAAAGCCGTGCCAGCGCAGCCAGTGCCGTGCCGGTGGTATCAACGTCATCGTATTTTTCCGTTCCCCAGATGGAATAGAAGAGACCGTTTTCGCCCTGAGCGGACGTCAGTGTCTGAACCATTGCGCTGCGCTGCGCATCGGTCAGCACAAGCTGCCCGGCTTCTTCGGCAAGCAGCACCCACGGCGCGATGTACTGACTCTCGCCATAGCGCATATTTTGCATTTTCTCTGCGTTGCTATAAGATATCTGACTGCCATAGGGGGTCAGGTTTGCCGTATCGGTATCCAGTGCGGATAAGATAATTTCGCCCTTGGCACGGTCTGTCACCAGCGCATTGTCGGATGCCAGTGCATTGACGGTCAGATTGCGGTAATTGTCCTTATCGGTCGTATTTTCGCCAAAGCCCAGCTTTTCATAAACCGCCATGTCAAAGACAACCCATTCGCCCGATCGGTTTGCATAGGTTTTTGCGATACTGTCCATCAGTTTCCGCGATGCGTCCTCAGATCCCGGATAGATATGAACCGTAATCGGCTTGCGCAGACAGTTTCCGCTTTGGTCGCTCCACATAAGGGTTGCCGTCTCGGTGACAATGCTCCCCGTTTCATTTTTCTTTGCCAAACGGATTCCCTGTGCATCACAAATCAAATAACCGTGTTGCATATCTTTTTCGCCCTGGCTGCACGAAAACGCAACCGTCTCGTCCGCAATGCTGCCGTCCTTTAACGGGGTGATTGCCTCACCCGCGGAAACTTTTGACGAAACCGCATACACGGCCGCATACTTTTGCGATTCGGTTAAAAGAAGCTGATCGGTCATGTCGGCAAGCACCGCATCGTTTGTGCCGCTCCCGGTTACCCGTTCCGCGGCGATCGTTCCCCTGCCGTACAGGCGGCCGGTCTTGCCGTCTGCGCCGCACAGCGCCGCCTCAACCCAACAGTCCGTGATGGCAGGATAGCACTCACCGGCCTGATAGCCGGCCTGACCCAAAAGGCCGCCCACATAGGCGCCCGGCGCATGGATGGCGCCAAGGCTCGCGCAACCGGTAAGCTGCGTGCAATTTTTATTGCTGCCAACCATACCGCCGACATAGGCGTTTGCATCGGCGCCGGTCACCATCACCAGTCCGTCGCCGGTACAGTCAACCAACCGCAAACAGATATCCTTCCACGCATAGTCCATATTGGCGTCATAGCCGCCGATCAGACCGCCGACGCCGGCGCTGCCCCGTGCAAGCGCAGAAACATTTACACGGCTCACGCATTGTTCCAGAGTGACATTGCCCCTGGCTCTTCCGGCGATGCCGCCGACATAGGCGTACGGCTCAGAACAATAAACCTCACCGCAAACGGTAAGGTTTTTCACCGTTGCATCCTCCAGGCATCCAAAAAAGCCAAAATAACTGAGATCGGGATCATCGACCGTTACGGTTACGGTATGTCCGTCACCGTCAAACGTACCGCGAAACGGAAACACCGCATTCTTTCCAAACGGCGTCCAGCTGCCGTCTATGACAATGTCATCGGCAAGACGCACACAAATATCGGAATTGTTCCCGTCATTAACGGCAGCGGCCAGCTGAACGAGCGCATCGGCGCTTTCAATCAAATACGGATTTTCCGCAGTACCGACCTCGCTTTGTGCATCCGCAAAGGCCGGCAGCATCATGCTGCTCAGCACGCAGGAAATTGCCAGCAGCAAAACGGCACACCGGCGCAGAATAGAATTTTTCTTCATCATGACAATCCCTCTCTTATCATTTTATTTATAGGGACTGCGGCATATCCGCCGCAGCATTAGTTTTTAGATTAGGCGCACGGGAGTCGAACACAATATGGTTTAAGCAGGCAAATTTGTGAAAATACTGCGTTTTTGCCTTGTCTTTCACACAAATTTGCTCTGTTTAAACTCTCCGACCCTGTAAGCAAAAAAATGATTATATTTTTGTTTCCGGCGGACGAAGCAAGGCTAACGCCC
>URTH01000141.1 GCA_900550775.1 uncultured Eubacteriales bacterium
CACAGAAAAACTGCCTGAAATCGTGTGGAACCTGGCGGACGGTGCAGTTTCTGCCGCGCGCTATCATTACCATGACCGCGTGACAGAGCAGTTTGCAAGGTGCTATGCCGACAACTGCGGAAAGTGGTGTGACGAGCACGGAATCGCACTGACCGGACACGTATTGGAAGAAGAAAAACTGCGGTCGCAGACGGCGGCGGTCGGCGACGCTATGCGTTCGTATGCGATACCGGGCATCGATATGCTCTGCAACTTTGTGGAGCTGACAACCGCAAAGCAGTGCCAGTCGGCGGTGCATCAGTACGGTCGTGAGGCGATGCTGTCCGAACTTTACGGCGTTACCAACTGGGATTTTGATTTTCGGGGTCATAAGTTCCAGGGCGACTGGCAGGCGGCGCTGGGCGTGACGATTCGGGTGCCGCACCTTTCCTGGGTTTCGATGGAGGGCGAGGCAAAGCGCGACTATCCGGCGTCCATCAATTATCAATCGCCCTGGTATAAGGAGTATCGCTATATTGAAGATCACTTTGCACGGCTAAATACGGCGCTGACGCGCGGAAAGCCGCGGGTTAAGGTCGGCGTGATTCACCCGATCGAGAGCTATTGGTTAGATTACGGCCCGGCCGAAAATACCCTTGCCGTTCGGGAACAGGCAGACGAAAAATTCATGAACATTGTGTCCTGGCTGCTGTTTGGCACCGTGGATTTTGACTTTGTCAATGAGGCGCTTTTGCCCTCGCAGGTGGGTGATGACGGCGATAAGCTGAAGGTCGGCGTGATGGAATACGATGTTGTTGTGGTGCCCGACTGCAAAACCATCCGGTCAACAACACTGGCGATTTTAGAGCATTTTCACCAAGCTGGCGGCAGCGTTATCTTTGCCGGAGAATGCCCGAAGTATGTCGACGCGGTTGCAAGCGATGCAGCCCGGGCGCTCTATGATCACAGCAAGCATGTTCCGTATGATAAAATTTCGATTCTGGACGCACTGGAGGATTTCAGAGAGGTGCGGATTAAGAACGCAAACGGCGCACCGACAGAAAACCTGATTTATAACATGCGAACCGATGCGACCTGTAACTGGCTCTTTGTGGCGCATGGTAAAAAGGAGAGTACCACGCCGGAAGTGACAAAGGGACAAAAAATCACGGTATGCGTCAAAGGCAGCTACCGCCCGATGTTGTATGACACCTTAGACGGCAGCATTCGCACCATCCCCTATGTCCATAAAAACGGAACCACCGTTATTCCTTATACCATGTATCAAAACGACAGCCTTTTATTGCAGCTGACCCGTGACGAGAATGCTGCGCCGGGCAATCGCGAAGATGCGGTCTGTGAACCGGAAAATACGCTGCGCGTGACCGGCAAGGTGGATTATGAACGCACCGAGCCGAATGTTTATATGCTTGACCGCGCGGAATATTCGATCGATGGCGAACCGTTCCGGCCGGAGGAGGAGATTCTCAGACTGGATAACATCTGCCGCAAACGGATGGGATGGCCGCTGCGCGGAGAGCTTCTTGCACAGCCCTGGGTTGTCGAGGAAGAGGCGGTACATAACGAACTTGCGCTGCGGTTTGCGATTTATAGCGAGATCCCGGTCACCGGGGCAAAGCTTGCGTTAGAGCGCGCAGAAGAGGCCGGTATCACGCTGAACGGCGAGGCGGTTCCGTCAATGCCGGACGGCTGGTATACCGACCATATCATCAAGACAGTTCCGCTGCCGCCGCTTCGTGCCGGCAAAAACGAACTGGTAGTGCGCCTGCCTTTCGGAAAGCGTACCAATACGGAATGGTGCTATATTTTGGGTGATTTCGGCGTTAAGGTAGAGGGCAGGATTGCGACCATCATTGACGCGCCGGAGCAGATCGGATTTTCGGATCTGGCAACCCAGGGAATGCCGTTCTACGGCGGCAACCTGATCTATCGGACGGAAATCGAGACGCCGGACTGCACGGCGGTGATCCGCGCGAACTATTACCGCGCCGCACTGCTTAAGGTCTTTGTGGACGGAGAGGAGAAGGGCGTAATTGCGTTCTCACCGTATCGGTTAAAGATTCCGAACCTGAAAAAAGGAAAGCACGAGATCGCGATTGAGGCTTTCGGGACAAGGGTCAACACCTTTGGCGGCGTCCATAACGTACTGCAATTCCAGTGGGTTGGACCGAACTTCTGGCGCACCAACGATGACGCATGGTGCTATGAGTATTGCTTAAAGGAGACCGGTATTTTAGCAAGCCCTATCTTTGAAATTTATCCGGACGATACGTCAAAATAAAGGATGTATTAAAGTAAAAATTTGCCGAGGAGCAGGTCTTGCCTCGGCAAATTTTGTTTAGTGCCTTAAGACGCGGGAATAAATCTCTCAGTAGAACTGCGGGAAGATAAAAACTTTAGCATATGAAAATAAAACCTTCAATGATATAATAGTAAATAGTTTGGTGGTCGCGTGGCCGCCCTTTTTCGTTTATCTTTTTAATATGTTGCTTTGTAATACTTATCAAACTTTGCCGGTTCAACTGTTAAATGTGCAGCACAACTCCGCGTGATAAAAGTTTTTCTTGAATTATAGTAACATCAATGCTTGGAAAATCATCACAAACAGCAGCCGCAAGTCCTGCCGCTTCACCGGTTACGGCACAGCACGGAATTACCCGCGTAACATCCCACATTGGGTCGGTTGCCGAAATACAGCGCCCGGCAGTTATGAGGTTCTTTATTTTATACCCGTAAAGCGCCGAAAAAGGCACTTCATAAATCGGACCTCTCTTTTTCCAGTTGGATATAAGCCCCACACTGTCGGATACACGCTTATGATCATCTTTTGTATCCATAACCGAAACCCCGTCAATACATCTGGTCATACGGATTTGAGGAATAGTAGTAATAGTTGCCGGAACATGCTCCTCATTATCCTTTTTCATTTGTTTAACATAATCAAGCGTTTCTTTATGCGAAAGCACAACCATATCCGAAAGCTCTTCTCCGTCAATTCCTGCAAACCGATGGTTTATAAGCGGAGCCGGCTCATCTCCCGTTTTATCCTCATCGGGAATATCCGATGCCCCGAGTAACACGAGTTTTACCTCTTTTCCATCAAAGGCATAGTGCCAAGCCGCAAGAGGATTTCCTTGCTCAAAAAGTCTGCTGTCCTCTCCCGAAAATTTGCAAATATCGGCATCTCCCGTACAATCCACCACTGACTTAGCTTCTATCGCAAAACGTCCCGACTTATTTTCCGCAATCAAGTGTTTTATCCTGCCGCTTTTACATTCAGCCGCACATACAGAAGTTCCGTAAAGAATTTTAACTCCTTCCGAAATAAGAAGCTGCTCCGCAAGGATTGCAAAAAGCTGCGGATTAAACCTTGCAAGGAAACGATTTTCACATCTTTCTTCTTCCGTACCGCCGCCAAGCCAGGCTGTCGGATAACTATTCGCTTCTGCTCCCATTGAAATTGATAAACGCAAAAGTTCTTCGGCAATACCAAAACTTACCTGCTTTCCTTTACCGTCACAAAGCGGAAGATATATTGTTATAAGCCCTGCCGTTCCGAGTCCGCCGAGAATGTATTCTCTCTCAAGAAGCATTACGTTTGCCCCTTCACGCGCCGCGGAAAGAGCCGCCGAAATCCCGGCGAATCCGCCGCCGGCAATCAGAACTTCCGTTTTATATTTTACTTCCGTTTTTAGATTTTCATTTATCATATGTACTTTTCTCCTGTTTTGGTTTTGTAAATTTATCCGGTCATCTCATATTTCGTGCTATATTTTATCACAGTGTATAATAAAAGTCAATACTGCTTAAAATTTATGAAAAAGGAAGGGTGTTTCGCCGTTGAACGACGGAAACATCTTTTCTGTCCTCGTTTCATTAGATTTTGCTTTGCATAAAGCAAAATCGCATGTTTGTACGCCGCGTTGACAAATGCGGTACGGATTGTTATAATCAAAATAGAAAGCAAGGAAAAAGGGGGATGAATACTGATGGAATTTATTGCGAGCGAAAAAAGGTACGATACGATGCAGTATCGAAAATGCGGAGAAAGCGGATTAAAGCTTCCGGCGATATCGCTGGGGCTATGGCATAATTTTGGGGATAACGATGATTTTGAGACCATGTGTAAGATGTGTTTTACGGCGTTTGACCACGGGATTACGCACTTTGATCTTGCCAATAACTATGGACCGAAAGCCGGCAGCGCGGAGATTCATTTCGGTAAGATTCTTCATCAGCATCTGATGCCGTACCGTGACGAACTGATTATCAGCACCAAGGCAGGATACTATATGTGGCCCGGCCCGTACGGAAACTGGGGCAGCAAAAAATATCTGACGGCAAGCCTTGACCAAAGTCTAAAGCGGATGAATCTTGACTACGTGGACATCTTTTATCATCATCGGATGGATCCCGACACGCCGCTCTGCGAGACCATGTGGGCGCTTGACCGCGCAGTCAAGAGCGGTAAGGCGCTTTACGCCGGGCTTTCCAACTATGACGGCGAAACCATGAAAGAGGCGGCAAAGATTTTAAATGAGCTGCACTGTCCGTTTGTCATCAACCAAAACTGTTATTCGATCCTGGACAGAACGCCGGAAAGAAACGGGATTCTTGCCGCCGCAGCAGAAGAGAAGAAGGGAATGATTATCTTCAGTCCGCTGGCGCAGGGACTGCTTGCCGGCCGCTACCGAAACGGGATTCCGGCAGATAGCCGCATCAGGAAGATCGGCGGTTCTCTGAACGAAAATTCCCTGACGGAATCGGTGCAGGATAAGGTGGAAAAGCTTTATCAGATGGCAGAGAAGCGGGGGCAGACCCTGGCGCAGATGGCGCTTTCCTGGCTTTATCATCACAAAGAGGTGACGAGTGTAATCATCGGCGCGTCAAGGCCGCAGCAGATTTTAGAAAATATCGGAATGCTGGAGAACACGGCGTTTTCAAGCGAGGAACTTTCGGAGATTGACGCCCTCACAAAGTAATAAAAAAGACCGCCAAAACGGCGGTCTGAGCGTGTCGATAAACCTACTTTGCGAAAAATTTCATTTTGATTTGATCGCCGT
>URTH01000142.1 GCA_900550775.1 uncultured Eubacteriales bacterium
TAAATCATCGGAAACCTTCACGTCTTTTACCAGATCATAGTCGATCGGAATCGACAGACCGGCCTGATACATTTCCTTGAGCATATCGTCACTGGTGAAGTAATCTAGGATCGTGACAATCTTATCTGCGCCGATTCGTTCTACGGACGACTTGTTTACCGAGCACAAACCGTCTGCCGAAGCATACTGGATTCCCTTCACATCGGTGGACTCAACCGGGAGCGGTGCAACACCCCATTCGATCTTTGCCGGGAACTGCTCAGTCAGCACACCGTAGTCGTAGCTACCTGCAATCTTCATGCCGATATCGCCTTGTCCGAAACGCGCGCGTGCCGGGTCGTTGTCAATACCTTCCGTGCCGGGAACGCAGCTGCCGTCGCGCTTCATCTGAATCATGGCATTCAGCACGGTAATCTGGCCGTCATAATGGAAGCTGCCGTCACGGGGATCATAGGCATCGGTCATGCCGTTGATTGCCGAGGATGCCATATTGATATCCGTGGTATAAAAACCGTCCCACTTTCCGGGGAAGATGATGCCGTACTGCTTTGCATCCGGATTGGTCAGCTTTTTGGCGTACTCAACCACCTGATCCCAGGTTTCCGGCGCCTTTGGTTCGCCGTTTTCGTCAACCAGGCCGGCATCCTTAAACATCTGTTTGTTGTAGATTAAACCATAAGTCGCAGATGTAATCGGCAGTGTATAGGTCTTACCGAGGTACTTATGTCTGGTCTCTAATGCGTTCTTGCCGAATTTTTCAAGCAGCTTTTCCGCGCCTGCAATCTCTTCAAGCGGCATAATCTGATCTTTCTGCGCACGCATCTCGATCTGCCATGTAGCATATAAGTCCGGCGCCTGATCGGAGGTGTATGCCAGGTTCAGCATTTCCTCCATGTCGCCTTCTTTCACAACATACTCAAGCTCGATTCCCTTTTCTTTTCCGACCGTCTCGTTAAACTGCTTAAATTTTTCCTGCATAAATGCTTTGTCGTGGCCGGTGCTTCTCCACCAAACCACCTTGGTGACATCGGTGTTTGCTTCCTGCTTGGAAGTGGAACAACCGGCAAATACGGACGTCATCATCACCGCGGCAAGAACACCTGCAAATAACTTTCCTCTTTTCTTCATAAGACTCCTCATCCTTTCTTGATTAAAGTGCGGCCAAAACTCTCTTCCGCCTTTCTTGATTTTCATTATAACGCATAATTTTTCGTTTTTGAAGTTTAAAAAACATATGCATTTTTACTTTTGATCGCTGTAATACAGGTCGATAAATTCAAATAACTCCATTTCTTTCAGCGATTTTATTAGGCTTTTCATGCTTTTTGTCTCAAATTTACGCAAAATTCCCGATGCCTGCGCCCGGATTGTCCCTTCCTCCACGTACCGCTCTGCTGCGATTTCGCGGTAAGATTTTCCGTAGTATATGCCGCGCAGAACGCTGATTTCGCTCTTTGACAGTTTGGTAATCTGGTTCACCGTATACAAAAGCGACTTTTGCATCTTCATCACATCGCGCAGTTTTTTTGTCAGCGGTGCGGCAATATCCGCATCAATAGCGGCCTTATTCTGGTACACATCCAGCACCTTGCTCACAATTTCGCCGTCCTCGGCCGTCTTATATAAAAAGTCAACCGCGCCGGAGGAAAACGCCCGAAACACGTAGTCCTCGACCCGGTGTGCCGTCAGCATAATGATCTTTAAATCCGGCTTGATTTCAAGCAGATCCTTGATAACCTCCAGCCCCTCGTCGTTGGTGCGCATCTGAATATCCAAAAGCAAAATATCCGGCTGCGTCTTTTGAACCAGCACTTTACATTCATCGCCGTTTTGCGCCGTGCCGACGACTTCCACTTCGCTTGTCTTTGAAAAGACCTTTGCATAATATTCGCACAGGCTTTTCATATCATCGCAGATTAAAAGTTTCATTGTTCTTTCCTCCTACATCCATTTTGAACCGCGGTTTTGATAAATGGGCAGCGCAATATAAATACTGGTCAGGATTCCCTCAACGCTCTTAATGGCAACATCGCCGCCGTGAATCGTAATCACGCGCTTTACAAAGTCCAGCCCAAGCCCGTTTCCGACTTTTTTCCGTTTGGTGGTGTAAAACGGCTTAAACACGCTGTGCATATTGCCCTTTTCAATGCCGCAGCCGTTATCCGTGATTTTGAGCAAAAGCATGTCGCGCTCGGTATATAGATCGATCTGGATTCTTCCGTTTCGAATTTCTTTTTGCTCAATGGCCTCAATCGAATTTCGGAAAATATTTACCAGGCTTTCCACGATATGCGCCTTGTTGCCAAGCACAATCGTTTTGGTATCACGGTAGTTCCGTTCAATATGGATAAGGGGATCGCCGGTTTTTTTCAGCGCCTCTTCGATGCAGCTTTCGATGGTAAACACATGATATTCCATCGAGACCGCGTTGAGCATCTTCAGCGTACGGCTGATGTTCTCAACCGATTCTCCCGACTCACGCTTGATCCGTGCAAAAACCTCCATCACCTCTGCGCCGTCCTTTGCCTCTTCGGCGTCCTCACCCAAGGAAACCAGTTTTTGTATGCATAAGAAATTGTTTTTATAGGTGTGAAGGAGCATATACACGTTTTCGCTGATCATCCGGCTTCTCTTGATAAAACGCCGGTTGCTGCCGTATTTTTTAAACGGGCTGAAGTAGAGCAAAATAAAGGTGTTTACCGCAAAGATACACAAAACGCTTGCCATGATCGCCATGTTCTCGCCGAACATGCCAAGAGCCCCTTTTTTTGGAAAGTTCATAAGATCGATATTATAAAACATGGTCGGCTTAAAAATGCCGTTGATGAACAGCAGATACAAAATGAGATAGATAAACAAAATACACGCCATACAGGACAGACCGTATCGCTTTTTGACAAAAATTTTGGTTTTAAACCAGTAGATGCCAAGAATCACCATCGGCATCAGAAGGTACAAAAGCGCTACAAAAGCGGACGCTTTTTTCAGAAAATATAAAATGTGAATACCGCTTCCGGCGTTTGCGGCGTTTAAATGTATAAAAATGTGCCAGTTTACAAACGGAAGGTTGATGACAAAAACATATAAAACGGGAAGCATCATCAGACCGTAAATCCATTTTTTGCAAGGATAAACCAGCTTTAAGCAGGCAATCGCGCCGGACATGATGACCGCAACCCCAAAATTATGTACAATCGCACTCTTATAAAGCCCCAGATGGATTTTGGAGAGATACTGTAAAAAGATGTAGTCAATCCGGCTCATGTACCCGTAGGACGAAATTGCAATAAAGTAAAACAGGCCGGCAAACACCATAATTACGCAGCCAAAGAAATATAGCGCAATGACATAGGCAAACTGCGTACGATAGCTAAAAATCAAACAGGTCGAAAGAATCACCAGGATAAAAAGTATGAGTAACATAAAAGATCCCTCCTGCAGCCATGCTGTCAAAATGTTTTGCGCAATTGCGCTGCCATTGCATTATGCAAAATAGGCAAATATTTCAATAAATTTTTATTACACTTTAGCAATATGACAATATTCTAGCAAATCATTTTTGGATTATCAACCTTTTTCGTCAAAATAAATGTTTAAAAAACGTATGCAATCTCCGGAAATTACGGGAAAATCAGGAATGTATACGACAATTTATGAATTTTTGTACAAAATTTATGTAAAGTATATTGACTTTACATGTGTTAAGTAAATATGCTTTACGGGCATAATTCTCGTTTTTGCGTTGGAAATCATTGACTTTGTTCTTGGAATATGCTATACTTTGTGTGAAAAATGAAATAATACAAAATGGTTAGGAGTCGCTTTTATGGATTTAAAAAATTACATATTTTCTCCGGGAGAAAAGCCCCTGGATCACATGGTAACTAACGGAGGGTTCACCGGTATCTTCCGCACCATTGCATGCATCGGGGACAGTCTTTCTTCCGGTGAACTGGAATCTTTTGAACTGGGACATAAAGGATATCATGATTATTTTGAATATTCTTGGGGACAATTTATTGCCAGGGATGCCGGCTGCAAGGTCTATAATTTCTCTCGCGGGGGCATGAGCGCAAAAGCTTATATGGAAGGCTTTGCCGAAGAAAAAGGCTTTTTTGATGTCGAGCTGCGCGCACAGGCCTATATCATGGCGCTCGGCGTCAATGATACCACCTTTATTTTATCCAAAGAATTAGAGCTTGGAACGATAGAGGATATCAATCCCAAAAACTATACGCAAAACAAACCGACCTTTGCCGGATATTACGGTGCAATCATCAGTAAGTATAAAGAGATTCAGCCGCACGCAAAATTGTTTCTTATGACGATGCCGCGGGATGGCGCCGATGCAGAGCGAAACGCCATTTATGATCAGATGTCCGAGCTGATTCGTGCGATTGCAAAACTGTTTTCCAATTGCTTTGTGTTGGACTTCAGAAAATACGCCCCGGATTACGATGAGACCTTTAAAAAGAATTTCTTTTTGGGCGGCCACTTAAATGTACAGGGCTATCGTCTGACCGCCCTTATGGTAGAATCGTACATTGATTATCTGATTCGTGCCTATCCCGAAGAATTTAAACAATGCGGCTATATCGGAAAGCCGTTTTATAACGGAGAGAACCTGTAATTCCGATATACCAAAAAAGCTGCCTCATGATGATATGCACCTCCAAAAGCCTCTAACTTTTGGGCCTCATCATAGGCAGCTTTTTTTATATTCTTACATCACGGTTTTCTTTACTTCCGGCGCCTGCGAGAGCAAAATCGTCAGGTTTCCGTTTCGGGTGCGGAGTGCATTGATCATTTCCTGTTCGTTGACACCTTTGTCCATGCAAATCTGAAACGTTAATTGGTACAGCGACCCTAAATCCGTGGTTCTGATCTGGGACAACTCATATTTTGAGGTGTACTGAGACAGGATCTCATCAAATACACCCTGATAATTTAAATCCTCCGGGATGGTAATCTTCAGTGTCTGATAGATGCTGCGCGGAGAAAACAGCTTTGCTTTTTCAACTATTATGATGACGAGACACAAAACCACAACAAACAAT
>URTH01000143.1 GCA_900550775.1 uncultured Eubacteriales bacterium
AAACCATGAACCTTTCAGAGACGGACGCCGCCTACTATGCGCAGGGGTTTCAATATGTCGCAGGCATTGACGAGGTGGGGCGCGGCCCTTTGGCCGGGCCGGTCTGCGCCGCCGCGGTGATACTGCCGCCCGGACTGATCCTGGACGGCGTGAACGATTCAAAAAAGCTGAGCGAAAAAAAGCGCGAGGCGCTGTATGATGTCATCGCGCAAAACGCGCTTTGCTGGAGCTATGCGTTTGTGGACGCGCCCACGATCGATCAGATCAACATTCGTCAGGCAACCCATCTTGCGATGGAAAACGCCGTGAAAAAGCTGTCCCTGCCGGCCGACTTTTTATTGATTGACGGCAACGATAAAATCCCGTTTTCCGTGCCGTACGCCTATCTGGTTAAGGGCGATGCAAAGTCACAGTCCATTGCCGCCGCATCGATCATGGCAAAGGTGACAAGAGACCGCTATATGAAGGAAATGGCAAAGGAATACCCGGAATATGCCTTTGAAAAGCATAAGGGCTACGGAACTAAGGTACATATGGAGGCGATCAGAGCCTATGGTCTGACGCCGCTGCACCGCGTCTCGTTCATGACGGATAAGGTGCTTGGCAAGGTATGAGCCGCTATCGCAAGGATCTCGGTGATTTCGGCGAGGCGGCCGCCGCGGCTTATCTGAAAAAGAAGCAATATCAGATCCTTGAAAAAAACTATCGGACGGCCGGCGGCGAGCTGGATTTAATCGCGCGGACACAGACGCACCTTATTTTTGTGGAGGTCAAGACCAGAAGCAATCTGCACTACGGCAGACCGATTGAGGCAATCGACCGCAAAAAGATGCAGCACATGCGGCGCGCGGCGGCGGCCTATCTTTCAGAGCACCCGACGCAGCTGGAAATTCAGTTTGATGCGGTGGAGGTTTTTGCCGTAGAATCGGCCGGCATGATGCAGCTGAAAGAAGTGGTTCACACGCCGAATCTTGTGATGGAAGGGGCATAAGCGGATGAGGGAGAAAATATTTGACATGCACTGTGACACCATCTTGGAGATGATGGAGAGAGAGCAGGGACTGAAGAAAAATACGCTGCATTTGGACCTTGAACGCATGGCGGCGCACGAGAATTATATCCAGGTTTTTGCAGCATTTATCGACCAAAAAGGGATTTCTGTTTCGCCGATGACGGCGTGCGTTGCGATGCTGCATAAAATCCATGAGGAGATCGAAAAAAATAAGGATCGGATCCGGCTCATTCAGTCGGAAAAGGATTTAAAGGCGGCGGCCGCACAAAACGGCTGCGGTGCGATTTTGTCGATCGAGGGCGCTGAGGCGCTGGAGGGGTCGCTCTCCAACCTTTGGATGTACGACCGTCTGGGTGTGCGGCTGATTACGCTGACCTGGAACTATGCCAACGAGCTGGCGGACGGCATCACCGAGAGCCGCGGCGGCGGTCTGACCGATTTTGGACGGCAGGCCGTAGCTATGATGGAGGACATGGGGATTTTGGTGGACGTGTCGCACCTGTCAAGAAAGGGATTCTGGGATGTTGCTGCCGTGACAAAGCATCCGTTTGTGGCGTCACATTCCTGCGTTTATGCGCTCTTCCAGCATCCGCGCAACTTGGACGATGAACAGATCAGGCTGCTGATTGACCGCGGCGGCGGTATCGGCATGAACTTTTATCCGCAGTTTTTGTCGTACAGCGGAAGCTGCGGCATCGATACAATTCTTTCGCATATGGAATATATTTTAGACCGCGGCGGCGACCAAACGCTTGGGCTTGGCTCCGATTTTGATGGGGTTGACGCACTGCCGGACGGCATCCGCGGCGCGGAGAATATGCAGGATTTGATCGATGCGATGCGAAAGAGGCGGTGGCCGAAAGAGCTGATCGAGCGCGTCTGCTTTGGTAATTTTTACAGAATTTTTGCGCAGACGCTGGCGCGAAGAAAGTGACTTTTTTTACAAAATGCTGTTGCATTTTGTGGCCAGATGTATTAAAATATTGTAGTATTATGATTCCTTGGAGGTTTAAACATATGAATTTGCAAATTTCTAACAAAGCGAAGGCGATCAGTCCGTCTCCGACTCTGGCGATTGACTCTAAATTTAAGCAGATGAAAAAGCAGGGGATCCCTGTTGTCGGATTCGGTGCCGGTGAGCCTGACTTTAATACGCCGGATCATGTGAAGGCGGCAGGAATTCGTGCAATCGAAAATAACTTTACCCGTTATACACCGGCATCCGGTACGCTGGAACTCAAACAGGCGATCTGCGATAAGGTGCAGAGAGACACTGGGCTGACTTATACCACGGCAAACGTGATCGTGTGTAACGGCGGCAAACATGCCCTGACCAATATCTTTATGGCAATCTTAAATCCGGGAGACGAGGTGCTGATTCCGGCGCCGTATTGGGTGAGCTATCCGGAAATGGTAAAGATGGCGGACGGCGTGCCTGTCTATATCGAAACCACTGAGGAAAATCAGTTTAAATTTACGATGGATCAGTTAGCGGCGGCCTGCACCGACAAGACCAGAGCGCTGGTGCTCAACACCCCCAGCAATCCGACCGGTATGATTTATACCAAAGAGGAAATGGAGAAGATCGGCGCATTTGCGGTAGAGCATTCCATCTACATCGTCTTTGACGAGATTTACGAAAAGCTGGTCTATGAGGGAGAGCATGTCAATATCGCGACCCTCGGCGATGAGATCAAAAAGCATACCATCATTGTAAACGGTATGGCAAAGACCTATGCCATGACCGGGTGGAGAATCGGCTACGCCGTAGCCGAGGCGCCTGTGATTAAGGCGATGAGCAATATGCAGAGTCACGCGACCTCCAACCCCAACTCGATCGCACAGGCGGCGTCGGTTGCCGCGCTGAACGGCGATCAGTCGGTGATTGAGCCGATGAAAGCGGAATATGTGCGCCGCCGGGATTATATGGTTGCGCGCATCAACGGGATTGAGGGGCTGAGCTGTCAGTGTCCGCACGGCGCTTTTTATGTCTTTATGAATGTCAAGGACGTGCTGGGCAAGGAGCATTACGGAAAAATGATTCATACCGCGACGGAGCTGTGTGAGGATGTGTTAGATCGCGCCCTGGTTGCCATGGTGCCGAGTGAGGGCTTTGGCGTTGAGGGTTACGTCCGTCTTTCCTACGCGACCTCGATGGAGGTAATCCGCACCGGGCTTGACCGTCTGGAGGAATACTTAAAGGGAGAAAGCAAGGAGGTTGTCTATTCCGACAACACGCTGGACTAGTTAGAGAATGTCGCAATATTTTGCAGAAAACGACATGAAATTTTTCGCAAATTAAGATTCCGCCGTTTTGGGCGGAATCGAATTTAAAGATTGCAGGGAAACGAAAATTGGAAAACGTAAGGAGAGACAAGATGCAAAAGGATGTTTACGAAAGCCCGTTAAATTCCCGTTACGCCAGCAAGGAGATGAAGTATATCTTCTCGCCGGATAAAAAGTTTAAGACCTGGCGAAAGCTTTGGGTTGCCCTGGCAGAATCGGAGATGGAACTGGGGCTTAAAATCACGCCGGAGCAGGTGCAGGAGCTGAAAGACCATGTGGACGACATTAACTATGCCGTTGCCGCCGAGCGCGAGCATGAGGTACGGCATGACGTGATGGCGCACGTTTATGCGTACGGAACCCAGTGTCCGTCCGCAAAGGGGATCATTCACCTTGGCGCAACCTCCTGTTATGTGGGCGATAATACGGATATCATCATCATGTATGAGGGGCTGCGGCTGATCCGCAGCAAGCTGATCCGCGTGATTTCGTATCTTCGTGATTTTGCGCTGGAATATAAGGCAATGCCGACCCTTGGTTTTACGCATTTTCAGGCGGCGCAGCTGACAACCGTCGGCAAGCGTGCGTCGCTCTGGCTCTGGGAACTGATGATGGATTTAGAAAACATCGATTTTCAGCTGAGCCGTGCCGCGCTTTTGGGATCAAAGGGAACCACGGGTACCCAGGCAAGCTTTATGGAGCTTTTTGACGGCGACACCCAAAAGGTGAAGGCACTGGAAAAGAAAATCTGTGAGAAGATGGGCTATCAAAAATATTACCCGGTTTCGGGACAGACGTATTCCCGGAAATTGGATTATCAGATGCTGTCCGTGCTGAGCGGCGTGGCACAAAGCGCCTATAAATTTGCCAATGACATTCGTCTGCTGCAGCATCTGAAAGAAATGGAAGAACCGTTTGAAAAGACGCAGATCGGTTCATCGGCCATGGCGTATAAGCGCAATCCGATGCGGAGCGAGCGGATTTGTTCGCTGGCGCGTTATGTCATGGTGGACGCGTTAAACCCGGCAATGACGACCTCAACCCAGTGGTTTGAGCGAACATTGGACGATTCTGCCAATAAGCGCATCAGCGTGGCAGAGGCGTTTTTGACCGTGGACGCGATCTTAAATATCTATATGAACGTGGCAAACGGCCTGGTGGTTTATCCCAAGGTCATTGCGCAGCGCATCCAGTCGGAGCTGCCGTTTATGGCGACCGAAAATATCCTGATGGACGCGGTGAAAAAGGGCGGTGACCGCCAGGAGCTGCATGAGCGGATTCGGACGCATTCGATGGCGGCGGCAAGGGTCGTGAAGGAAGAAGGAAAGCCCAACGACTTAATCGACCGCATTGTAGCCGACCCGGCATTCGGCCTTACCAAGGACGAGGTGGAGAAAATCCTAAAGCCGGAGAACTTTATCGGCCGCAGCGTGCAGCAGGTGGAGGAATTTGTTGCGGACTATGTGGATCCGGCGATTTGCGGCTGCGAGGACGCAGCGGAGGAAGTCGAACTGACGGTATAAAAAATCAAACGCAGATAAAGGAAGGATCACAATGAAGATTGGATTGATCGGTGCCGGGAATATGGCCTCTGCGCTGCTTGGCGGTATGCTGAACGCAAAAATTATACAGCCGGGCGATGCGGTTATCTCCGACATGAACGAACAAAAACTGAAAAAATGGCAGGAAATCGGCGTTACGGTCACGACCGACAATCAAGAGGCAGAGCGGCTGGCCGATATTCT
>URTH01000144.1 GCA_900550775.1 uncultured Eubacteriales bacterium
CACGTGAGCGCGTGCGTCAATCTTCAGATTTTTTGTATCGATACCGCGCGCTTTCATGCCGTCGATCTCCTCCAAAAGAACCTTGGGGTCGATGACTACGCCGGTGCCGATGATATTCAGTGTTTTTGGGTTTAAAATACCGGAGGGCAATAAGTGCAGCTTATAGGTAACTCCGTCTGCCTCGATGGTGTGTCCGGCGTTATTGCCGCCGGAGGTGCGGACTACGACATCGGCCTTTTCGGCTAAAATATCGATGGTCTTTCCCTTTCCTTCGTCGCCCCACTGCGCGCCGATAACAACTTTGGTTGGCATACACATTCCTCATTTCTATGTCAATACTTCAGCAAAGTTTGCATACCTTTCTATGATAGCAGATGCGGCCAAAAATTGCAAGCAGTATTTTTCTTTTTTCCTAAAATTATGAAAGACTATCTTAAAAGTGCTTCCATCAGCAGGTGGCCAAACGGCTGATAAACGCCGGTCGCCTTTGCGGACGCCTCGCTGTAAATGCGGTTTTCGCATTTTTTCTCCTCACTCTTAAACAGAATGTAAGGGATCGGATCTGCGGTGTGAGTGCGGATTGCCAGCGGCGTCGGATGATCCGGCATGACAAGCATGTGAAAGTCCTCACCGGTGCTCTCCAGATAGGCAAGAAGCGGCGCCACGGTTTTCTGATCGATCAGCTCGATGGATTTTACTTTATTGTCGATCTCGTGACGGTGTCCGGCCTCGTCCGCGCCCTCTAAGTGAACGTAAACAAAGTCTGCGCCGTTTTTCAGTGCGTCAATGGCGGCGTTTGCCTTGCCGTCAAAGTTGGTATGTACCGTCCCGGTTGCGCCCGGTATGTCAAGTACCGCAAGGTCGGCGCAGCGGCCGATGCCCTTTACCAGATCCACGGCGGAAATCACCGCGCCGCGGATGCCGAACCGTGCCTGATAGGTGTCAAGGTTCGGCTTTGTGCCGTTGCCCCAGATCCAGAGCGAGTTTGCCGGGTGCAGACCCTTTTGAACACGCTTTTGGTTGACGGGGTGATCCTTTAAGATGTCATAGCTCCTTTTCATCAGGTTAAGCAGAGTATCGTCCTTTGGCAGATATTCCCCAACCACGCGGTCGGAGATGTCGTGCGGCGGCGTCAGCGTAAAGTCGTTTTCGCGATGATGCCACACCATAAGATGGCGGTAGCTGATGCCGCCGAAAAATTCGTAATCCTCCGTCTTTAAAGCGTCATTTAAGGCATTGATTAACTGATGGGCTTCCTCGGTCGAAATTTCATCCGAGCTGTAATCCACCATGGTCTTGTCCTCATAGCGCGCATCGTCCGAGAGGGTAACCAGGTTTGCACGGAAGGTGGTGTCGGTCAGGGTCAGCGGCACGCCCATAGAGACCGCCTCCAGCGGAGAACGGCCGGTATAATATTTTTGCGGATCGTAGCCGAAAACGGACAGATTGGCAACATCGCTGCCGGGGGGCAGATTTTTCGGCACGGTGGTAACCATGCCAAGCTCGCCCTGCGATGCCAGCGCATCGATGTGCGGTTTGTTTGCCGCCTCCAGCGGTGTTTTGCCGCCAAGTTCCGGCACCGGGGTGTCGGCGGCGCCGTCCATCAGTACAACAACATATTTCATTGAAGATGACCTCCTTCAAAATTTTCAAAAACCGTCACCTTAGTATACACCCAATCGGCGGGAGGTGTCAACGCTTTATGTCTTTTTTGTAAATTTTCGACAAACGGCTTGCAATTTTGAAAAAGAACAGTTATAATAGAGGACAGTGAAGAAGAATTAAATGGAATTGTGATATTTTGTGGGGGTGGCGTACAATGCAAAACCGACTGTTTCAAAATACCTTGACGCAGTTAAAAAAGGACGTAAAGCGTGTGGTGGGAGTCATCGACGATACCGAGACGATTATTGCATGCAGCAATGAGAGCCGGATCGACACGGTGGTGGATAATATCTTTACCGTGTTTGACGGCACCGGCGACATCAAGCGCGTGGGCGGATACAGCTACAAAAAGATTGAGACATTTAATAAAAATGAGTATGCCGTTTTCTGTGAGGGAGAGGACGATGTTGCCGCCAATGCGTGCAGCTTTTTGGGCATCCATTTTCTTACGATTAAGCAGTATTACGATGAAAAATATGACCGCAACAGCTTTGTAAAAAACATTATCGTGGACAACATTCTGCCGGGAGACGTGCTTTACCGCACCAGAGAACTTCATCTTACGGTAGAGGCTTGCCGTGTTGTATACCTGGTTCGGGTACAAAAGAGCAGTGAGAACGCAGCCATGGACATTTTAAAGAATCTCTTCCCGGATCGGAACCGTGACTTTGTCATTCGGATTGACGATCACGACAGTGTCGTGATTAAAGAATTTAAGCCGGAGACGGCCAAGGACGAGATGTTCCAGGTTGCGCAAAACATTGTTGACACGCTCAGCAGTGAGGATATGATCGCAGTTTCGGTGGGGATTTCCACCGCGGTGGATACCATTCAGGAGCTGGCGCAGGCGTATCGTGAGGCGCGGATTGCGCTGGAGGTCGGCAAGGTTTTCGATACCGAAAAGAATATTATCAGCTACGAGAACCTGGGAATCGGCCGGTTGATTTATCAGCTGCCGACCACACTTTGCGAACTGTTTTTGAAAGAGGTCTTTAAAAAGGAGTCGATCAACGTACTCGATAATGAGACAATCGGTACCATTCAAAAGTTTTTTGAAAACAACCTGAATGTATCGGAGACTTCAAGGAAACTGTTTGTCCACAGAAACACGCTGGTTTACCGGCTGGATAAAATCAAGAAACTGACGGGATTGGATTTGAGGGAGTTTGATGACGCCATTATCTTTAAGGTTGCGATGATGGTAAATAAGTATCTGACCTCAGAGCCTACCAGAATTTAAATCCCAAAAGGATAAGAAAAAACGGCGGGGCTTTGCTCCGCCGCTCTTGTTTGGGCGGAAACGGAGATTTTGTGCTATGATTGAACTCATCAATGTATCCAAAATTTATCGGGATACCGGCGTTTGTGCGCTGCAAAATATCAACCTCACCATCGGTAAGGGCGAGTTTGTGTTTTTGATCGGCGCCACGGGAGCGGGAAAAACAAGCCTGATTAAGCTGCTGCTCCGGGAGGAGACGGCCGATCGCGGCAGAGTTATGGTGGACGGTGTGGATCTTGGACAAATCCACCGCCGCAGGATTCCGCAGCTGCGCCGCGGCATCGGCGTGGTGTTTCAGGATTTTCGGCTGCTGCCGGATCGCACCGTGTTTGAAAATGTTGCCTTCGCGATGCAGGTGGTCGGTGCGCAAAAAAAGGTGATCGCGCACATTGTTCCGCAGGTTTTGTCCCTGGTGGGACTGTCCGACAAGGCGGACGCAAGACCGCAGCAGCTCTCCGGCGGCGAAAAGCAGCGTGCCTCAATGGCAAGAGCCTTGGTGAACAATCCGCCGCTTTTGATTGCGGATGAGCCGACCGGAAATCTGGATCCAAACACCTCGGAGGAGATCGTTGCATTGTTGGAGAAAATCAACCGCCGCGGCACCACGGTGATTATGGCGACGCATGCCAAGGATTTGGTGGATCGGATGCAAAAGCGCGTTTTAACCTTGGAAAACGGAAGAATCATCCGGGACGAAAAGCAAGGGGGGTATGAGCTTGCTTAGAGCAATGGACTATTTTTTGCGGCAGGGCATGAAAAATATCTGGCGGCACCGCTATGTGGGCGCAATATCGGCCGGGATCGTGGCGGTGAGCTTGTTTTTGTTCGGCGTGTTTATGCTTTTGCAAATGAATCTGACGGCCATTTTGGATCAGGTACAGAACCAGTGTGAGATTAACGTTTATCTTGCCGAGGACGCCGGCGGAAGTACCCTTGCCCAAATCGAAACCGACTTAAAAGCGATTGACGGTGTGCGTTCGGTGCGCTACCGTTCCAAAGAGGAACGGCTGGAGGAAGTGCGCAGAACCATGTATCAGGGAAAGGAGTCCATGTTGGACGGACTGGAGGACGACAACCCCCTGCGGGATTCCTATGTGCTGGAGACGGAAAAGACGGCCGATTCCGAAACGGTCAGTGAGGCGGCGCGCGGTGTGCGCGGTGTATCGGAGGTTACCAATTTATTGGAACTGGAAGAAAAGCTGCAAAGGATTTCGGCTGCGTCCGGGAAGATCGGCTACACGTTGCTTGCTTTATTCGCCCTGGCGGCTTTGTTTATCATGGCAAACACCATTCGTATTGCCATGGCGGCGCGCAGCCGTGAAATTGAGATCATGCGTTTTGTGGGGGCTTCTTCCGGCTATATCTGCGGACCCTTTGTGGTTGAGGGGATTTTGCTCGGTATTCTGGGCGCTATGATCGCCGCCCTGCTGATCCTGTGCGGATACCGCGCCGTTTTAAACGCCCTTACAGAGCTTTTGCAGGCGGAACTTTTGCATATGGTGGCGATGTCCCGTGCGGCTGCGGCGGTGATTCCTGCCTACTTGGGACTTGGCGCCGGGATCGGCGCACTCGGCAGTGCGGCCGCAGTGCGAAAATATCTGAAAGTTTAAAGGAGACTGTCATGCGGAAAAAAACAGCAAAAACCATTGCGATTATTATTGCCCTGTTGATGGTGCTGGGGCTGCTTGCGCCGCTGGTCGGCACCCTGGTTTACAGTGCGCCGAGCGATGAAACGGTGCAGGAGTACGAACGGGAGCAGAAATCGGCGCTTGCTACCATGCAGGAGCTGGAGGGACAGATGAACGACGCGAGCGAAAAGGTCTATCAGTTAGAGCAGCAGCTGGCCGCGACGCAGAAGTCCCTCGACGCGGCGGAGGAAGAACTCAGCGCCGTAGAGGAAGTTGAGAAGGAGAAGAAAGAAAAATTTCGGGAGCGGTTTGCGGCGATGTGTGACGGCGGAACGGCCTCATACCTCGATATGCTGCTGTCGGCGGAAAGCCTTTCGGATTTCATTGACCGTGTTGTCATAGTTCGGGAGATGACGGAATATGATAGAAACATCTTAAACTCGGTCAGCCGTGTC
>URTH01000145.1 GCA_900550775.1 uncultured Eubacteriales bacterium
CCTCGGAGTTACCGATGATCCCGAAACGGTTTTTTATGGATGTCAGATCTGTCATCCCAAAATCTTCAATCTCAAAGCCGAACTTTAAAAATTCCGCCCGATGCTCCCAAACGGTCTGCTTTTCCTGAAAGTCCAGGTTCAGCACCGCCGGGGTCATCCGCATCTGCGCCATACGCTCCCGATTCAAATAGGCGGTGCGCAGCTGCTCAAACCGCAGCCGCTCATGTGCAGCATGCTGATCGATCAAAAAGATGCTGTCGCCCTTTTGACAAATGATATAGGTATCAAATGCCTGGCCGATGATCCTGGTATGCTCCTCCGGTGACGCAGTTTCTTCCATATCAAAGAGTGCCGTCTGCACCGGCTCAACCGGCCTTGGCGGCGCGGCCGGCTCGATCGGCTGCGCCGGCGCGGCATCGCCCGGTTTCGGCTCACAAAAGACATTGGCCCTGATTGCCGGCTGCGCGGCGTCCTCCTGTTTTTGCGCATCCTCCAAACCGGGGCGATCCTGCTGCTTGGGGATGGTATATGCCATATACTGTCTGACCAAGCCGGGGTCTACCCTGCCGCCCTGTTTCGGAAAACCCGTCACCGCCCCGTGTTTTGGGACAGATGCCGCCGCGCCCGGCACGGCGTGATTTTCCGCCGTCCGATTTTGTACGGGCGCCGTTTCTTCGGCTTGTTCGGCATTTGTCCGATACAAGGCGTTGCGAATGGCGTGGTATGCCACATCGTAAATCTGCTTTTCGTTGGCAAACTTCACCTCGGTCTTTGCCGGGTGAACATTGACATCCACCATATTTTGCGGCAGATGCACCGAAATAATGAAAAACGGGAACCGCCCCACCATGATCGCGTTGCGGAATGCCTCCTCCGCAACCTTGGCAATCACATGGTTTTTCACGTATCTTCCGTTAACAAAAAGCGTCTGTCTCGTCCGATTGCCTCTGGCAAGCTCCGGCTTTCCGATCAGCCCGGTGATATGAATCTGATCCTCGGTATAATCTACGGGGATTGTCGCTTTGGCGTGATCCAACCCATAAATTTTCAGCACGGCGTTTTGCAGACTGCCGTCACCGGCGGTCGAAAACACCTCTTTTTCATCGCTTGTATAAGAAAACGAAATATCCGGGCGCGAGAGTGCGATACGGCTCAGCACATCCGCAACATACCCGGCCTCGGTCGCGTCCTTTTTCAAAAACTTCATGCGTGCGGGGACGTTGGCAAACAGCTTTTGTACCAGCATGGTCGTCCCGTCCGCGCAGGCGATCGGCTGCTTGTCGCGGGCGTTTCCGTGCTGCACGGTAAGGCAGCAGCCCTCCGCGGCGTCCTTGGTTTTGGAGATCACCTCCACCTCGGCCACGGCGCAAATACTTGCCAGCGCCTCACCGCGAAATCCCATGGTCGCGATTTGCTCCAGATCGGAGATGGCGGTCAGCTTGCTGGTGGCATGCCGCAAAAACGCAGTCTCGATCTGATCGGCCGGGATTCCGCAGCCGTCATCGGTCACCCGTATGTAAGCGATACCGCCCTTTTTGATCTCCACATGGATATGGCGCGCACCGGCGTCCATCGCATTTTCTACCAGTTCTTTGACGACGGCAGAGGGGCGTTCCGCAACCTCGCCGGCCGCAATCTGATCCGCAACGTTTTGCGGCAATACCTGAATCTCCGGCATGTTCTCACCTTACCTTTCGGATGAATTTTTGGCTTTTGCCTGGAGGTCGTACAGCTTCGTCATGGCCTCGACCGGCGTCATCACATTTAAGTCAAGCGATTTCAGTTCGGAAAGCACCGGGCTTTCCTCCGCGCCGAAAAAGTCCATCTGCGCCCGGTCGGTCTCCGCACTTTTTGCGGCGGAACGGATTTTTGCGTCCTTCACTTCGTGGTTATCGTCCAGTTCTAACGACTGCACGATCTCACGGGCACGCTTTACCACCGATTTCTTCACACCGGCCAGTGCGGCCACGTCCACACCGTAGCTCTCGTCCGCGCCGCCGCGAATGATCTTACGCAGAAAATGAATGGTGTTATCCCTTCGTTTGACTGCGATACAATAGTTTTTGACATTGGGAATTTTACTTTCCAACTGGGTCAGCTCATGGTAATGCGTGGCAAACATGGTCTTTGCACCGCACTTTTGGGTGTCTGCGATATACTCCGTCACCGCCCAGGCGATTCCAAGCCCGTCATAGGTGCTGGTACCGCGGCCGATTTCGTCCAGGATAATCAGGCTCTTTGCGGTCGCGTGATCCAAAATGTAGGCGACCTCATTCATTTCAACCATAAAGGTACTCTGCCCCGACGACAAATCGTCCGACGCCCCAACACGCGTAAAAATCTTGTCAACAACCCCGATCTCCGCCTCGGTTGCCGGCACAAAGCTGCCGATTTGCGCCATCAGCACAATCAGCGCGGTCTGCCGCATATAGGTTGACTTTCCGGCCATGTTCGGCCCGGTAATCATGGCGATCTGGTTTTCCGCGCAGTCAAGCGTCACATCGTTTGGGATAAACATCGACTTTTTCTCCAGTTCCTCCACCACCGGGTGCCGGCCGTTTTTGATAATGATTTTGTCGCCCATATTCACGCTCGGCATACAGTATCCGTTTTTCTCCGCCACGGCGGCAAAGGAACATAAAACGTCCAGGGTCGCAACGGCCTTTGCCGTCCGCTTTACCCGATAGAGCGCCTGACCCACACGGTCGCGCACCTGACAGAACAGTTCATACTCCATATCGATCACGCGGCTGCTGGAATCTAAAACCCGCTCCTCAACCTCTTTTAATTCCGGCGTGATATAACGCTCGCCGCCGGCCAAAGTCTGTTTTCTGATAAAGTAATCCGGCACCTGATCCGCATACTGCTTTGTGGTCTCGACATAATAGCCGAATACCTTGTTATACCCCAGCTTTAACAGCTTGATGCCTGTTTTTTCCTTTTCTTTTTCTACCAGTTCTCTCAGCTTTTCAACACCGTGCTTGGAAAAATCCCGTTCACGGTCAAGCTCTTCATTGGCACCCTCTTTGATCAGACCGCCGCCGCGCAGACTGGCCGGCGCATCGGGATTGATGGTCGTATCAATCAGGGTGCAGATGTCATCTAACGGATCAATTTTTTCCGCACACTGTCGAAGCAGTGTGGTTTGCACGCCGCCCAGGCAGTGCAGAATCTGCGGCATCTGCACAAGCGAGAGCATCAGTGCCGTCAGATCGGCACAGCCGGCATTTTTATATACGATGCGGTTAATCAGCCGCTCAATATCCGCGATATTTCTGAGCGCCTCGGTGATTTCGGCACGCATCATCGGATCATGCAAAAGCTCACCCACCGCCGTTTGCCGGTTGGCAATCAGCGCACAGTTTAAAAGCGGCGCCGTAATCCACTGCCGCAGCATTCGGGATCCCATAGAGGTTTGGGTGCGGTTCAGCACGTGAAGGAGGCTGCCCCGCGTATTGCGGTCGCGCAGCGTCTCTAAAATTTCCAGATTGCGCAGGGTATAGATATCCAGCTGCATTTTATTTTCGTCCCGGCCGACCTCGACCGACTTTAGATTTTTCAGCTCGGTTTTCTGGGTCTCCTCCAGATACAAAAGCAGCGCCCCCAGCGCACAAAGGCAGTGGGCGCTGTCTCCAATTGCCTCGATTCCCTCGGCGCCAAACTGCAGCCGCACCTTTTTCTCTGCCGCTTCCTTATCGTATGCCCAGTCATAGTAGCTGTGCAGTGCGCCGTGGGTACGATCCGCAACATGCGTGCGCAGCGATTCGTCCTGGTAGGCGTAGGAATGAAAGATGGTTTCAATCGGCATGGTCTTTGCCAGCTCATTCATCAGCGGCAGCAGATAATCCTCATCCGAAAATTCCCGTGCGATGCATTCGCCGGTTGTGATATCCACCATTGCCACACCGGCGCCGTCCTCATCGGCGTAAAGGGAGCAAAGATAGTTGTTTTTATTGGCGTCCAGCGCGGCCGTGTCCATAATTGTACCCGGCGTAACCACGCGGATTACCTCACGCTTTACGATGCCCTTGGCCGATTTGGGATCCTCCGCCTGTTCGCAGATTGCAACGCGGTAGCCGTTTTCTACCAATTTTGCAACATAACTGTCCGCAGCATGAAAAGGAACGCCGCACATGGGAGCGCGTTCCGCCATACCGCAGTTACGGCCGGTCAGTGCGATATTCAGCACCTTGGCCGCAATTTTTGCATCGTCAAAGAACATCTCATAAAAATCGCCCAGACGATACATCAAAATACAGTCTGCATATTCTTTTTTGACCGCAAAATACTGTTTCATCATCGGGGTCAAATCCTCGACCCGGATTTCCTGACTCATCTGTTTCCTCCCCCTTTCGGCAGCCCGATATGATCAAGGCCGATAGGAAGAAAACCGCAGGCCAATGGTTGCCGGCGGTTTTTCTTCTTTATTTTAGTGGCATCCGCCGCATGTCGAGCAGGAACCGCCGCAGCTGTGTCCGCTGTGAAGCGCACTCTTGATGATCTGATCCATTTGCGAAAGCACCTGTTCCAGCTGCTGATTGGCCTCAATATATTCGCGGATCACAGCATTTTGTGCCATTTTGTTAAACTCCTGCTGGAGATATTCGTTGATTTCCTTTGCCTCATCCGCCGTTGGCTGACGATCCTGAAACTGCTCCATTTTTTCCTGGCGTTTATCATTGTAGCCGTTGATCAAATCCACCGCCTCGGCATCGCCGGTCAGCGCACGGTTTGCCTCATCGGCACGTTTTTTGATATCACTGTGCGCAATCAGTTCGCTCAGCTCTTTTGCTTTTTCAAATATTTTTTCCTGATCCATTTTCTTCCTCCTCAATCATTTCGCCAAACAGGGACCATGTCTGGGTTTTTGTAATCTTCACCTTAACCATCTGCCCGATTTGCTCTTTTTCTCCGGGAAAGTTCACCACTTTACCGCCCTCGGTCC
>URTH01000146.1 GCA_900550775.1 uncultured Eubacteriales bacterium
TAAAGTACGGCTTCAAAACCAATGTTTCCTTATCCGATGGTGGCTAAAGCAAGCCCTATTTTGTTTTCTCCTCTGCATATGCCTTTGTCAAAATACTTTCCGCACTGCGGCGGTTTGAGCGCAGATAGCGGTACATGTTTTTCAGACAGTCATCATCGCCGCGCACAATGTGGTTGAGCCGCTCCTCACAGGACAGAGTGGCCAAAAAACCCATCCTCTTTAACACCTCATAAGAATCCTCGCTGATTCCGCCGAACGGATAGGTGAATGTGGTCGGCGTATACCCGGTGTTTTCCCGCATTTTTTCCTGAAAAATTAAAAGATCGCTCTCCAGCATCGCCCCATAGGCAGCCTTGGATTCGCCCTTTTTCTTTTTCGCGCCGGTACGGCCGTTGGTATTGTGGTGCAGATCGTAGCTGTGATTTTGAAACTCAACAAGCCCCGACTGCATCATCTCGCGGATATTATCCCAGGTGATATGCGCATAGGCCGGGTTTTGATCCGCATTTTGACTGTACAGGTCGGAATACTTTCCGATCGGTGAAATCACCGCCTTCATATGATATTTTTGAAGCAGCGGATACGCATAGCAGTAGTTATTATAATATCCATCGTCAAAGGTCAGAATAATCGGTTTTTCCGGCAGCGGCTGCCCCTCCTTGACATAGCGGATCACCTCATCCACCGTCACCGTTTGGTATCCGGCCTTTTGCAAATAGGAAAGATCCTCCTCCAGCATGGCCTTTGAGATTACAAACTGTCCGATTTTCGAGGGATCCTCCGTCACACCGTGATACATCAAAATCGGCAGGGTGACGGATTGCTCTCCCGTCTCCGCGGTGACTGCCACCGCCTCCTGCCGCACCACATAAAAATGAACGCAGCTGCACAGCACCAGCAAAATAAAAAGATATAACAGCACGGTTCTTAATCGAATAACAAAAATGAAATCACCCCCTGCACTATCTATATGAGCGCAGGGGGTCTGATATGATATTGCTTTATAAGGAGCCGTCCGACTCCTCCCGGCATAGCGGATAGGTCAAAAGCGGCGAAAGACCGTTCAAACTATCCCAAAGCATAAAACGCACAGTATCCTCTTCCGCCGCCGCACAGGAGAGCACCACTTCCTCCTGCGGTGCGGCGGTAAACGGCTCTGCCCGAAAAGAAATCAACTGCGGCGCATCACCGGTGCGATAAGCCGCGGCCATCGCGATTCCCTCCTTTTTCACGTCCGCACTGTTCCATACCCGACACTGTGCCGCTCCGTTCTCAGTCTTTGCGCGCGAAAACACCAGAAATCCCTGCCGCCGAAAGACCTCGTCCGCCATTTTCTTCATATTGATGATGCCATACCCGGTTTTTTTGTCCCAGCCGTCCTCTTCGGCGTCCGTTGCCGTCTCCCGGATAAGCGCCAAATAATCCGCCGGTGAGAGCGTATTCTCGATACCGCGCAGCACCGCCGCCGCACCGGTCACCTGCGGACACGCAAACGAGGTTCCCGTTTGCCTTTTCCATGTGTTTTTCAAAGTTGCCGCATAAATGTTGACCCCGGGTGCCGCCGTCTTTACGCCATCATTGGCAACCGAACCGCTGTAATAGCTGCCGTCTCGGTTCACCGACCCGACCGAAATCACCCCGTCATAAGAGGCCGGATAACGTAGCGCGTCTCCGTTTCCATCGCTGTGATTTCCCGATGCCGCAACCAGAATCACATTTTGGCTGAGCGCGTACTTAACTGCGTTTCGCAAAAGTTCCACATCTTTTGGTGTACCGAGGCTGAGGTTGATCACGTCACATTGATAGTCGTCCACGGCGGCATAGATGGCAAGCGCAATCGACGCCGCATTGCTGCTTGTATCATACACGCGCAGCGACACCAAATCCGCACTGCTGATCCCTGCCATGCCGCGGCCGTCATTGGTTCCGGCCGCAATGATCGAGGCCACCGCCGTTCCGTGACCCACCGTGTCCATCACATCGGTCGGATTTTCAACCTCGCCCGTCTCACTGCTGACGCAAAGGTTTTCTTCCGCGATGACGCGCCCCTTTAAATCCGGGTGCGCCGCGTCTACGCCGGAATCGATTACGGCAACGCGCGTTCCCTTGCCCTCGGCGTTCCAGTACCAGCTTTCCTTCATGCCGATCATGTCAAGATTCCATTGATTCAAAAGTCCCGGATCGTTCGGGACAACCTCCGGCTCCTCATAGAGAAAAGCCGGGGCGTTTTCTTCCACCCGTACCACATCGGGAAGCGTTTGAACCGCAGCAAGCTCCGACTCTTTACAAATATATATCCCCTGCCTTGGCATCAGCGGAACCAGCTCCGTATCCTCGGCGCTGAGCGAGACCGCCGCATTGCCTGAGCGATAAACCAGATACTGCTTCTCTTCGGCGGCCAAAGCCTCTATGCCGAAAGCGAGCGTAAACGCCGCAAAAAAGATCAAAAAAAGCCGACCTGCTCTGCCCATTTTCTATCACCGTCTTTCCTCTTTCCCTCAGTTTACCATAGGCAAAACCAAATTGCAAGGTTAATATTTTATGGTATTTTCGTCCATTATTTAATATTGACCTCTCCTCTCATTGTGGTACACTGGTATTATGAATCAGTATGTTATCTAGGAGGAAACAATATGGCTGAATTACGTTATAATCCGCTGACCAAGGACTGGGTTATGATTGCGTCACACCGTCAAAACCGTCCGCAGATGCCCAAGGACTGGTGTCCGTTTTGTCCCGGCTCCGGCAAGGTTCCGGATCATTTTACCGTTTATGAATACGACAACGACTTTCCGGCATTGTCCCAGAATCCGCCGGTTCCGGACGATGTTGCAACAGAGCTTTATCAAACCAAAGAGGCCTATGGCAAGTGTGAGGTCATCCTCTACTCGCCCAACCACACCATCACCCTGCCGGAGCTGAGCGTCAGCCACATCCGGGAACTGGTTGATCTTTGGACGGCGCGGTTTTGTGCACTGAAACAGGACAAAAAAATCAAGTATATCTTTATCTTTGAAAACCGCGGCGATGTGGTCGGCGTAACCATGCCGCATCCGCACGGTCAGATCTACGCATACAGCTACGTACCGAAAAAGCTGGAGGTTGAGCTGGCGTCGAGCAAGGAATATTACGAAGAAAAGAATCACTGTCTCTTCTGCGACATCTTAAAAAATGAGAAAGAGGCAAAGAGCCGTATCATCTTTGAAAATGAGGATTTTATCACGTTTTTGCCGTTCTTTACCGACTATCCCTACGGCGTTTATATCGCCGCAAAGGATCATGTCCAGATTCTGGATCAGTTCAGCGACCGCCAAAAGGACAACCTGGCAAAGATTTTAAAGGAGACCGCCGGCACGCTCGACAGCCTGTTTGACTATCCTTTCCCGTACATGATGTGCATGCACCAGGGACCGGTAAACGGTGAGGACTCTAGCGACTACTTCCATTTTCACATTGAATTTTTCCCGCCGATGCGCTCTGCGGAAAAACAAAAGTTCAACGCCTCCAGCGAGACCGGCGCATGGGCTGCCTGCAACCCCACCGCCCCGGAGGAAAAGGCAGAGGAATTGCGCAAGGCGCATAAAAAGTTTTTAGAGAAAGTAAACAGTGCCAAATAAACAGGAGGATCTCTTATGACCATACAGGAATTAAAACAGGAATTTATCAAAACCTTTGGCGGCAGTGAGGACGGACTTCAGGTTTTTGCCTCACCCGGCCGCGTCAACTTAATCGGCGAACACACCGACTATAACGGCGGCTTTGTCTTTCCGGCGGCGCTCACCTTCTGCACCACCGTGGTTGCCAGACGGCGCGATGACGATGTGATTCGGATGAAGGCCACCGATCTCCCCGATTTGGTTGAGGGTACGCTCTCGACCATGGAAAATTTCCGGGATTTGCACTGGGGCAACTACCAGTTCGGCGTTTTTTTAGAGCTTGAAAAGGCCGGCTATCACATTGTCGGCGCCGACATGCTCTTTCATGATACCACACCGCACGGCGCCGGGCTTTCGTCATCGGCTGCAATTGAAGTTTCCAGCGCCATCGCGATGGCTACGCTGGGCGGTGCAACAGAGATCGACAGTATCGAAATGGCAAAGATCAGCCAGATGGCAGAGCACAACTATGTTGGCGTCAAGTGCGGCATCATGGATCAGTTTGCCTCCGCGATGGGTCAAAAAGATCACGCCATCTTTTTGGACTGCAAAACGCTGGAATATCAGCTGGTTCCGATTCAGCTCAGCGGCTACAAGCTGATTTTATCCAACACAAACAAAAAACATTCTCTCGGTGCGTCAAAATACAACGAACGCCGCAGCGAATGCGATGAGGGTCTGCGTATTCTGCAGCAAAAGCTTCCGCACGCCACCTGTCTCGGTGACATCACGCCGGAGGAATATCATACTGTAAAGGACGCAATCAAGGGCGAAACGGTCGAGCGCCGCGTGCGCCACGTTATTGAAGAGGACGCCCGTGTAAAAGAGTCGATTCGTGTGCTGACCGCCGGGGATCTTGCGGCCTTTGGCAAGCTCATGACCGCCTCGCACAACTCGCTGCGCGATCTCTATGAAGTGACCTGTCCGGAGCTGGATCTTCTGGCTGCCGAGGCGCTCAAGATTGACGGCGTTTTAGGCTCCCGTATGACCGGCGCCGGCTTTGGCGGCTGCACCGTCAGCCTGGTAAAGGACGAGAGCGTTGACACCTTTATCGAAACCATCGGCAAAATCTACAAGCAGGAGATCGGCTATGACGCCTCCTTCTATATCACAGAAATCGGAGACGGCGGCAGAAGAATTGACGCCTAAGCATCTGAAAAAGGCATTGGTTTGACTAACCTGATGTTAGTAATACGAACTCGATTTTAAGAGGTGGATTTCCGCCCAAACGGTGTTAAAATACTC
>URTH01000147.1 GCA_900550775.1 uncultured Eubacteriales bacterium
CATCGCTGACCGAGGCGAGAGCCGAGACGGCAATGGCTAAGCAGGGGACGGCGATTAGATCAAAATGAAATTTTTCGCAAAATAGGTTTATCGACACGCTCGAAACGCACCGGAGTCGGTGCGTTTCTTTTTTTATGGCGGAGTAGGAATCATGTTTTTGGGGCGAAAGATAAAACGCCGTTTATCTTCTGCCGAGATATCGAAATACGCGGCGGCGGTATTCCAGATAGGGCGCGCCAAAGGTGTTTGCAAGATACCGTTCCTCCTGTAAAATCTGTAAATGGAGCATAACAATGGCAAAGAGTGAAAAGCCAAGGTTCAGCAGATTTCCGTACATCAGCAGTACGCCGAGGTACATGAGATCAAAGCCGAGAAATGCCGGGTTGCGGCTGAATTGATAAATGCCGGTTGTAATCAGCTCGGTTTTATCCTGATCGGGAATCCCTGCCCGCCAGCTATCCTTCATGCACAGGACGGAAAGCAGAAATATGATGTCGCCGAGTATTCCGATGCAAAAGCCGATCAATCCTACGCTTTTTGGAAGATAACTCCACCCAAAGCCAATGGAAAGAAGCTGCGCGATGGGAGCGCCCAGCGTGGCAACGCTCATCAGCATCTCAACCGTGTGAACGCCGCGTTCTTTTCGGCGTCCGATTTGCCGGGTTTGAATCCCGCGGCGCTTTTGTGCCAGCTTTTTTGTAAAGTAGATGCCGTAAAATATCACCAGTACAAGGAGTGCCGGTGCGGCAGACGGCCAAAATCCTCTGAATAAAGAATCCATGGATTCATCTTCCTTTCGTCATCGTGTTGCGTCTTTTGATTTTCCGCGGTATTGCGTTTATCACGGTTTTTCCACCGTCTTGGCAAGCGCAAGAAACTTCTTATCAGACTGTATCGCCTGTGTGATAAACTTGCCGTCTCGAAACAGGGCATAGGTCGTGACCGGCGCCGGGACATTCTGTGCGTCCTCTTTGCAGGTAATCGGAATGACTTTTAGCGAAATACCGTGTTCTTTTGCGGCCTCCTGCACTCTTGGAACCCAGTAAAGGGTAAAGGGACATTGGTCGGTGTAGTAGAGGAGGAAGCCGTCCTCCGAAACCTTGGGGTGCTTGGCGCACGCCTTCCATTTCGGCGGCGCAGCGGTCGGATCAAGCGGCAGATACATGAGGCTGATTCCGCAGTCGGAGACATCGGCGGTCACAAAACCCTTGTAAGCCAAAAACTTCGGATCGGCCAAAAACTCGCGCTTGCGGCCTGTGGCAGATGTAATGCAAATGCCGCGCCGCCCCTGCGATTTTGCATCCCGGACGCATTCTGCCAGCAGATCGTTGGCGTAGCCGTGTCCTTTCATCGCACCGGCAATCCACAGGCAGTTGATATAGAGAAAGCCCTCCGCCTCGATCGGCACCCATGCGTTTTCCGCCGGGATGTATTCGATAAAGCACTTGCCGCGCTCCTCGCTCCGATAAAAGACAAGCCCCTCGTCAAACCGTTGTTTCAGCCATTCCTTTTTTTTAAGGCTCTGCTTGCCGGACATGGCGCAGCAGATGTGCTCCTTGTCAATGTTTTCTTTTGTGATGCGGATATAATTCATAGAAAATCCTCCCACAGTTTAGCGGCTTTTTGGCCGGTATAATTGAAAGAACTGTCGGACGTGCCGCCTGATCAGCTCCATGACCGCATCCTCGCGCTCCGGCTCGCGGTCACAGAGGTTAATCCAGACGGAGATGGGAAGGGCAAACTGCGCTGCCATGATCTCAGGGTCGCGGCCGGATAATGTTCCCTGATCGATGAGAAAGCTTATCATGCCGGTAAAGTAGCGCATGACATCGGTATAGTTGTGCTTGGTTTGCAATGACTTTAGAACCGGATTTTGAAACTGTTCAATCGTCAGCATTTTACGGGATTTGCTGACCTTTGGATCGTGCAGGATATAGCGGATATGCTCCAGAATCAGGGATAGCGCCGCGTCGGGGGATAGCGCATGTTTATCCTTAAAAAAGGACGGGTCGTTCCAATCGGATCGTGCAAAGATGGAATGCCTGTCATACTGCACGGAAACCTCTTGCAGCAGGGCATCCAGGATTTCCTGTTTACTTTCAAAGTGGCTGTACATCGACGCCTTGCGGATGCCGACAGCATCTGCGATTTGCGAAACAGAGGTCGCCTTAAAGCCCTGTACCGAAAAAAGATCCAGCGCTGCCTCCAAAATCTCTTGTTTTGTATTGCTCTTTTCCATCGCTCCGATATCCTCCTGATGATCTCATGGATCGTTATCATTATTATACCTACCGAGCGGTAGGTTGTCAAGAGAAAATTTTTTTTGACGTTTCTCCACTTTCTTTGTGCGCCGCGGCGGCAATCGTTGATAATCAAAGAAGAACCCGCCGGAAACGGCGGGTTCTCAGACTGTCGAAAAAGCCAGTTTTCAGCAAGATATTGCTTTGAATTGATAGCCCTCCGCCCATAAATCCGTCGCCGCGCCCGTACGGCAATGTCGCAATATCTTGCCGAGAACGACGTAAAATCGGCGAAAAATTTCATTGCCGCGCCGCCGCGGGCGATGACTGCCGGTGGCAGTCGTCCATCGCTGACCGAGGCGAGAGCCGAGACGGCATGGCTAAGCAGGGGACGGCGATATAATCAAAATGAAATTTTTCGCGAAAATAGGTTTATCGACATGCTCAAGAACCCGCCGTTTTCGGCGGGTTCTGATTGGTTTATCCATTACTGATTGTTTTCTAAAAACCGATGCAGGATGGCCGCGATTTCTGCTCTTGTCGCGTTATCCCTCGGATTGAGCGTTGTCTCGGTTCTTCCTTTTAACAATCCCGTGCCGGCTGCCCACTGCAGGGATGCGATGGCATACTCGGAGATCATGTCAAAATCACGGTAAGACAGGATGTTGGTGTCCTCGCCAACCGAAACATCGATTCCCTTCCACTGTGCATAGCGGTGCAGTATTGCCGCAATCTGTTCGCGCGTGATCGGTGCGTCCGGTGCAAATTCCGTTTCCGAGATTCCCTTTACAACGCCGTTTTGCTGCGCCCAGGAGACGGCGTTTTCGTAATACGCGCCTTTTTCAACATCGGTAAAGGAATGACCGTTGTCTGCTGTCGGTTCGCCCTCGTTTCGGTAAAGAACGGTAACAAGCATAGCACGCGTCAGATTTTCGTCCGGTGCAAAGGTTTTTTCTGCGGTTCCGTTCATCAGGCCGCCCGACAAAACGTAATCTGTATCCGGGTGATACCAAAGATTGATGTCCAAATCGTCAAATTCCTTGGACGGACAATCATGCGTTTCGGCGTCGGTCGGCTCGCCCTGGGGTTCCTTGTCCTCTGCCGCTGCGTTCCATTTTGCATAAAGGGTGATGTTCTCCGTGACTTTTGCAGTAAAGTCATAGGCCTTTGTGAAATCGGCGTCAAGGTACCAGCCGCCGAATTGATAGCCGTCCTTTACCGGCGCGCTCGGCGCGGTCGCCGTGCCGCCTTTCGGAACCGTCTGGCTTTTTACTGCGGCTGCACCGTTTGTTTCAAACCGAACGGTAAAGCGCGTCAGGCCGCCGCTGCCGCTGCCGGAGCTTGCACTTAATCTATCATACGCAACGGAGTAGGTAGAGAATTTTGAAGAATAGATGTAAATGCATCCGTTCTCCGTATCGACAAAGCAGGTTCCGTCCGTAAAGGGTTTTACGGTGTTTCTTTCCGTGAGCTGAGTAAGCTCCTGCGCGTTTCCGTCATGGCAGCGATAAACCTTGATATTTCTTTTCCAACTAAAGTCAAAAGGCAGCTTGATTTCGATCGCGCTCTGTGCGTCGGTAATCGCCTCACCGGTGGACTTTTTGAGGGTAATGTCATAGAACCCAAAGTTTTTCGGTGCATCCGAAATGCCCTTGATGGCGGTCTGATCCGCATTGGTCTCGGCGGCCTCCTGTACCTGAACGGTGAGCGAGATATCGGTCTTTTCTGCCTTTGCGATATCATTCAGGCCGTCTGCCGTGACAGCATCAATCGCGCCCTCGTCCTTGGAGACGGTACCCTGTACCCATTTTGCATAGAGCGTCTTATTTTCGGTCAATGTGTCGGCCGCAAAATCCCACGCAGCGGTCAGTGCCTCGTTCGCAAACCAGCCGGCAAACGCATATCCCTCTTTGGTCGGCTCGGTTTCCGGCGCGGTGATGGTCTGATTGTATGCGCAGGTCTTGCTTTCAACGGCAGAACCGCCGCCCGTTTCAAAGGCTACGGTAATCATTGCACCGTCAGCAATTTCAATGGTTTTGTCGTCCCCGGCAAAGTAGTTGTCGGTCTCCTGATAGCGTACCTTGTACGTGCCGGCTGCAAGGTTTGCAATTTCGTTTCCGTCAATTGCGGTATACTCGTTTGCGCCCTCCATTTTATATTCCATGCGGTTGTCAACGCCGGTGATTTTGCCGTCTGCCTTTCCCTTTACAAGCGGCATCAAGGATTTCATGATCTTTCCTTTGTCCTTTGCTGTCGGGGCTTCGATTCCAAGCTCTGCGAGAACCTTTGCGATCGTCTCCCTGATCTGGTCCTCGGTCATATCTGCCGGAGCGAACTCCTGATATACGGCCAGTCTCTTCTTTGCCTCTTCGATGATATCAGCGCGGTCTGCCGGAGCGGTATCGATCGTCTCCTTGACCTGCTTGATCTCTTTCTTTACGATCGCATTCTCCTCATCCTCTGTGAGCGGAGCTTCACGCTTGTCGATCTGCGCGTTCTTCAGTGCGGAAAGCAGCATGGACAGGGAGTCTTTTCTAGCCTTGTCTTTTGCCTTCATTGCCTCTACCATTGCAGCTCTTACTACGTCAATCTTGCTCATATCGTAACACTCCTTTTCTGTTTTATTTGCTTTTAGTTG
>URTH01000148.1 GCA_900550775.1 uncultured Eubacteriales bacterium
CTCGAACATGCTGCGCGGTGAGATGCTGGTTCCGATCCGCTTTGGCGGTGAGGAGAGCAGCTACGAAAAAAACGGCACAACGCCGCTGTCTTACTACCATCACATTCGTGAGGTAAAGGGGCAGCTGACCAACCTTGGCGCAAGATCAATCGGTGACGCTCTTGTCTTAGACGAGGATCAGGCCATCGTCGGAAACGAGACGTTTGCGCAGACGTTTTCCGCACTGGGCGCATTGATGGGACAAAACATCATCGCCTATGTCAAAACCGATCCCAATCGGGAAAACGGCACCATTTTATACGCCGAGGCGCAGACGGACTCTGTCAGTACGGCATATACGGCCGCAGAGTTTCGCGGTATTGCTGGTCAGAAGCTTGTCTTTTGGAAAGACGGCGCGGAGGTGACGTATTCCTATCACAACAACACCCGTGTCATCTATAACGGCCGCTATGAGACCCGTATGGGACTGCTGACGGAGCTGAAACTTGACTGCGGCAGAATACGTCTGGTCTCTTTGGAGAACGAAAAGCGTGTTGATATCATCTTTGTGGAGGAATACACGGTGTATCAAATGCGTGCGCCGGGGCGCCTTGCGGAGACGGTGACCGATAAAAACCTGGGTGCGGTCAGACTCGGCATCGATGACGCGCAGTCGGTTTCGGTTTTCCGCTACGGAGAGGAAGAAAATGATCCCTCCGGCACTTTTGTAAACACGGACGATATGGTGTTTGCCGCAAAGAGCCGGGACGGCTTGGTGCTGGATATTCAGGTCCTGCACGAAAAGCGGGAGGGCGTTTTGCAAGCCCTGGATCAGAGCGAATATCAATGCACGCTGGAGGGCGAGACGCTTTTTGTCGGAAGATCGCTGTGGGACGGCGCACTGTCTGCCATGCTCGGCAAGGAAGTTTGCGCGTACTTAGACATAGAGGGCGCAATTGTCCGTATCGAGGAACAGAGTGAGAAGGGCGGCTATGGGTATCTCCAGGCCGTGTCCTTGGAAACCGGCGTTTCGACAAAGACCAGAATGCGGATTGTGTCGCAGAGCGGCACGGCGGAGGAGTATGTTGCGGATTCGTCCACCCGTCTTGACGGCAATAAGGTTGGCGGCACCGCCTTTGCGGCGCTCTCGCCGCAGCTGATCTTGTATCGGGTCAGAGAAAACGGCGTTCTCTCTAAAGTGGAGACGGCAGGTGAGGTGAGCAGCGTCGGGCAGAACGGATTTGTCCGAAACTATCGATCCGACCGCGCAAAATACTACGGGGATAACCTAAAGGTTTTTGATTCGGTTTACCAGGTGAGCGATGCCACCAAAGTGTTCATGATTCCGAAAGATCACGACGCCATTGAGGATTATGAGGTCACCGCGCCGTCGGCGCTGATGACGGATAAGGACTACGCCGTCTCGCTTTATGACGTGGACAGTAACTACCATTGCGGCGCGGCGGTTGTGGATTTGGCAAACAGTGAAGAGCGCAGCCTGGAAAACTATGACCCGGTTGCGATCATCACGGAGGTTGCGCATATTTTTGATAAGGATCAAAACCCGTGCTTAAAGGTGTCGGCAAAGGTTGGCGGTGCGGATGCCGAAATCTATTTTGACACAAACGGCGCGGAGGACGTGACCGGCAGCTGGCTTCCCGGATACCAAAGCCGAATCACGGAAAACGGAAACAATCCGTTCTTTCCCGGTGAGGTGATGCAGTATTATATGGACGCAAAAAGCCACTGCAAGTATTTTAGAATGTTTTTGACCAAGGATATGATCCAAAACGGAACCGAATACGAAAAGAACATGGGCGATTACGGTGCGTTGAGTGTAAAAAGCTATTTCAGTGAGGTTTATACGGTGTTTGGCACAGTGGCGGACAGGTTCTCCGATAAGCTGCTTGTCACAAACGGCGCAAACGGATATTTGCGTACAATTCCGCTCGGCGGCGCACAGATTTACCGCCTGAAGACGGGCGATCAAAAGCTGCTGATGGGCGATGCGGCGGATCTTGTGCCGGACAGCCGCATCTTTGTGCGTATGAACTATACCGCGGTGCGTGAAATTGTTGTCATAGAGGATTAGACTTTTTGAAGGCGTTGTTGCATGATTTATTGCGGTTTGGGAAATCCTAGATGCGAGGTGAGAAAAATGCAGAAAGGAAAAATAGCAGTCATTGGCGCAGGAAATGTCGGCGCGACCATTGTCTACACACTGATGCTGAGCGGACTGGCCTCTGAGCTGGTTCTGGTCGATATCAACCGGGACAAGGCGGAGGGCGACGCGATGGATATGAACCACGGCATCTGCTTTGTCGATCCGGTCAGGGTTACGGCCGGGGATTACAGTGAGATTAAGGGCAGCGACATGGTGATTATTACGGCAGGCGCAAACCAAAAGGAGGGCGAAAAACGTACCGACCTTTTAAAGCGCAATACGGTGATTTTTCGCAATATTGTGGAAGAGATTCAAAAGTATTGTGACGAAAACACGATTTTAATGGTGGTAACCAACCCGGTCGATATTCTGACCTACGTGACCTATAAGCTGTCCGGCTTTCCGAAAAAGAATGTGATCGGCTCCGGCACTGTGCTGGACACGGCAAGGCTGAAATATCTGCTCGGTGCGCATACCAACGTGGATGTGCGGAATGTGCATACCTATATCATTGGTGAACACGGAGATTCGGAGGTTGCGGCCTGGAGCGTCACCAACGTAGCCGGGATGAGCGTGGACGGATATTGTCAAAGCTCCGGGAGCTGCGATTCGCTGGAGGTGTGCCGGGATAATTTTTATGATAAGACGCGGAACGCGGCCTATGAGATCATACAAAAAAAGGGCGCGACCTACTACGCGATTGCGCTGGCGGTGCGCAGAATCGTGGAGAGTATTATCGGCAACGAACATTCGATTCTGACGGTGTCCAGCCTGTTTGAGGGCGAGTATGGGATATCGGATATCTGCCTGAGTGCGCCGACCATTGTCGGCAGCGAGGGTGCAAAGCAGATTTTGGAAATCAGTTTTTCGGATGACGAGCTGAGACGGTTAAGGGAGTCGGCCGATAAACTAAAGCATCTGGCAAAAGAAATCGGATTTTAAAGGACGGCTTTCGCCGTCCTTTTGCTATTCGTTGGCTTGGTAAGCCTCTTCATAAAAATATTCCTGGGCGTTAATCCGTTTTTTGCCACGGGTTTTGATCCGTTCATAGGTTGCGTCATTTTTCATCCGTCTTGCCTTGACATTGTCCTGCATCATGACGGAGAACATAGCTAAAATACGGCTGCGGATCGCCTTGTCATAAACCGGGGCGGCAACCTCAACGCGGTGCAGCGTGTTCCGCGTCATAAAATCGGCGGAACTGATGTATACCTCCGGCTCGTCACCGGTGCCGAAAATATAAACGCGCGAATGCTCCAAAAACCGACCCACAATGCTGATGACGGTGATGTTTTCCGTCTCGCCGGGAACGCCCGGAATCAGACAGCAGATGCCGCGCACAATCAGCGAGACCTTCACGCCGGCCTGTGATGCCTCGATCAGACGGTTGATGATCTTTTTGTCGGTCAGAGAATTGATTTTTGCGCCGATAAAGGCCGGCTCGTTTCTCTTCGCCTTTTCAATTTCCAGATCCATCTTGGAAAGCAGCTGATTTTGCAGACATTTGGGGGCAACCAGCAAATGCTTGGTGCTCTCCACCACCTGTCCCATCGCCAGACGGTTTAATACCTCGGCGGCTTCGATCCCGATGTCGGGCGATGCGGTCATCAGACAGTAATCGGTGTATTGCCGCGCCGTTTTTTCGTTATAGTTGCCGGTGCCGATCTGGGTGATGTACTCGACAGAATGGTTTTTCTTTCGGGTAATCAGGCATAGCTTGGAATGTACCTTTAAATGATCCAGCCCGTAGATGATACGGCAGCCGGCGTCCTCCAAACGCTTGGACCATTCGATGTTGTTTTCCTCGTCAAACCTTGCGCGCAGCTCGACCAGCACAACAACCTCTTTGCCGTTCTCGGCTGCGTCAATCAGGCGCTCTACGATCTTAGAGTATTTTGCCACACGGTATAGCGTCATCTTGATGGAGACAACTGAGGGGTCGTGGGCGGCCTCGCCGAGAAGCCTTAAGAAGGGATTCATACTCTCATACGGGTAAGAGAGCAGAATATCCCTGTGCCGAATCTGATGGATCATACTTTCATCGGCACGCACTGTCGGTGACGGCTGCGGCACACGCTGCGGATAAAAAAGCTCTTTATGTTCTTTTAGCTTATCTTCGATTTCAAACAGGAACGACAAATCAAGCGGCGTGGAGGAAAGAAAGACGCTCTCCTCCTCAAGATCCAGCTTTTTGCACAGATACCGGAGCGTCTCGTGGTCTAAGGGACGGGACAGCTCCAGCTTGATCGGACAAAGCTTTCGTCTTTTCTTGATGATGCGCTCCATCAAATCCCGATAGTCGGCCTCATCGTCATAGACGGCATCGGTATCGATGTCGGCGTTCCGAATCACCCGCAGCACCGTCTTTTCTTTGATTTTGTAATTGGTAAATACCTTGGAGACGTAATGTAAAATCAGCTCCTCGGCGAGCATATAGGTGCCGCTTGCGCCAAGCGCCGGGATCAGCCGGTGAAAAACGCCGGTATTACAGGGAATGATGCCGATTTTTTCGTTATTGTTCTTGGTCTCAAAGGAGACCAAAACATAGAGCGCCTGATTGTGCAAAAAGGGAA
>URTH01000149.1 GCA_900550775.1 uncultured Eubacteriales bacterium
GTAAGTGGTATCCTCGTTATAAAAATCGTACTCCGTCACCGCAACCTCATCAACCGCATCGGCAAGCTCTGAAAGCTGATGATAAAATCCCTGCGGATAGTAATAATTGGTACAGTGCGCCTGCACCCCGATTCCGTGAACCGGTGCACCCTCCCTTTGCAGCGGTTCTACAATATTGTGGATCAGGTTCGGAATTCTGTCCGCCATCTGTTTATTTTTTCTGCCCTCGATGCCGGTTTCGTTGATATAAAGCCGCACAGAGGGATCGATGCGGTTGATCTCCTTAAAAATGTCACTGTAAAGCCGCGTGGTATTGTAATGAAGCCGCACATAGTTGTTGGAAACCGGCTCATTGATGACATCCCACTGCGCCAGCTTGCCCCGATACTGATAGGCCATCGAACGGACATAATCCATCGTCTGGGTATACATTTTGTCGTAGTTTTCTTTTCCCTTTGCGTCAAGATAGGCCGCGCCGACGCCGTCCCAGTACATACAGTGACCGCGGACGCGCATTCCCCGTTTTAAATACTCGTTCACCATCTCGGTGCCATAGGTTCCGTCACTGGCTATCACGCCGTCGCTCTTCATCATATCCGCGCACACACCGGCGTTAATGTCGTTGGTCATAAACCGATCCAGTGTTTTTCCCTTTACGCTTGTCATGTCAAGGTTTAAGACCTCGTTTTCACACATGGCCGCGCCGAACATAAACTCGTTTTCGGTCATGTCCACCTTGATTTCCGCATCCTTTATCGGGTTCCCGTCTGTATCGGTTACCAAAAAGGACAAATCCTCTTTGCGATACTTTTCCACACGGTTTTTGGCTTCCTTTCGCCACACATGATCCTCTTCGATTCCCTTGTACCCCGTGGCGTCCGGAACCTCGGTCAAGGCCGCCTTGACCGATTCGTTCTCGCCGTAAGACACAAACGAAAAATCCGTAATCTGCAGCGTCATCGGCTTTCCACCCACCGTAAAGCAAATCCTTGCACCGTAAGAGGCCGGGTAATCGTTAAATGCGTTATAGGCAGGCAGGTAAAACTGCTGCCACTGATCGGTCACCGCGATATAATCCTCAATCGCGAGCGCCCAATTGCTCATGGTCTGCATTTTAACGCCGACCTTCGCGCTGCCGCTCTCGTCCGTGATCCGCGTTGCGCGTGCCTTAAAGGAGAGCAGACCGATCTCCTTTTTGTAAAACGGCTGATCCACAAACCAGGTCGATACCTCAACACTGTCCACGGACGGAATGGTGCCAAACCGATCATAGACGGTCTCAATCTGTCTGGCGGTATGGGTTGTTCCGTCAATTTCCACATCCTGTACGCTCAGCGCAACCAAATCCTCTGCACCGTATTTTGACATATGATACAAAAAATCACTATGCGAGATTACCGTCCGCTCCGGCGCCGGCAAGCCTTTTACAACCGTCGGATAATCGATTTCCCGGTCTTTAAATTTCGGCTGTACGCCCTCTGCAAGGGTGAAACTTGTCTCATCATAAGAGAGAGCGCCCGTTTTCAAAAGATATTCTATGGCATACGCCGGCATCATGGCGCTGCCGCGGTATTCTCTGATCGGGCCGGGCAGTTCCACATCGACCCAATCGACCTCTATGCTGCCCTTTCCCATCACAATTGTAAAATCCCCGTTGTTGGCGCTGCCGGTATAGGTTTTGCTTTCTTCATCATAGGTATAGGTAACGGTGTCTTCGCCCACCTTCGTCAGCGTCTCCGCAATCGGAACATATAAAACGCCATCAATCATAGCGGGGCGCACCGTAAAGCTTTCAAAATCATATTTCACATTCGTCTGTTTAACGTCTAGCACTTCTTCTGTCAGCGCGATGTTTGAAATCGCCTTGTACTCGTTGACCGTTCCTGTTACGGCATCCACCGTGGCATCAGGAAGTTCTACCGTTTTGTCCACGGTTCCGTCTGCATCGGCCGCGATAATATCGGTTGAAAAAATGTCATTCGGATTTAAATCTTCGGGGTTTGCGTCCTTGTCAACCACCATCAGTCCCACGAGCTCTCCCGGCGCCGCAGTTCCGCGGTATCGAACGCGCACCGTGTCCGCAAAGACCGGCATACTTCCGATCAGGGAACATACCAAAGCCAGACTAAGAACCCGGTTGATTCTCTTTTTCATCGTAACCCCATCTCCTTTTTTTCTCTGTGATCTCAAAAATTAGCCCTTATAAAAACGTCTTTGCCGGGGCTGCAAAGCATTTTTGCAGCCCCGAGATATTGAAACTAGCGATAAATGATAAACTCTTTGATAAAACCGCTGTTCATCAGTGCAAAAACGGTATCACCTGCCGTCAGATCGCCGACCGAACCGCGGTAGCGCTTGTCTTTGCCCCTTTCACAGATATAAACGGGCAGCGACCCGTTAAAACTGATCAGGCGGTTCCAATTGTCGTATTCCCCGGTTGTAGGCTTAAAGTTTGCGATACAGCCGTCCTCGACAATCTGCTTAATCGTACCGGCCGCGTAAGTATTGGAATCCGAGTAGAATACATCCCTTGTCTGCTCGGTATACCAAACCATCTTGGCCTCTTCATAAGGTTCGGTGCCGTCTGCACGGTACAATATTTTAAAGCCGCCGTAGCCGACCGCATAGAGCGCCGTCTCTGCCATAATAATGTCGCCCGGCTCCAGCTCGCTCACCTTATAGCCCCTGCCCTGGAAGGTTGCGGCAATATCACTGTTTACAAAGGTGAATTCCGAAAACGTGTCCTCTGCCTGTCCAAGCTGGCGCACCTCTAAAAGGGTCGTCATCTGATCCTCATCGCCAAGGGTTTGTCTTACATCGTGTACCATGTAGACCGCGCCGCCCAGCTCGTTAATAGTATTAAATCCATATGCCCCGTACGGGTCAACGCGCACAACCACGCAATCCGCATAATAGTTTTCATCTACATTATAAACCTGTGCGGTGTAGTCGTGGTCATTGCCAAGCACGTTATAAGAACCGTATTTAAAATAGCGCTCGTCATTTAAATCCGTCGGTACCACAAACACCTTGGTGGTGTCGCGCAGCCGAACATCGGCACAGATGGTTTTTGGATTGGAATAATACGTAAACACGCCGTCCTTATCCTTGCGGAGCCGTTCCTTATTGCCGTCGTCCCTATCCGTCACCGTATTGATTGCCGTCAGCTCGCCCTTGCTGTTGCGCTTATAGGTCACCGGCTGCGAAATCGCACCGGCCTCATCCCAAAGACCGCTGGTCAGATTGTACGAAAAGGCGTCCGACGCCGACATCTTTTGTCCGTTCAGCTTCACCGATGCCGCCGTTTTCATCTCCGAGACCTCACCGGCCTGGGTAAACATCTTTACGCTGACCTCATCAAAGCTGCCGGTATTGGCAAAAGCAATCATATAGCCATAGCTGACCGCATCCCCGGAGATTTCAAAATAAGCAATCTCGCCGTAGTGATTCAGCTTAACCGTAAGCAGCGACAGCATGGGTACGCTTTCGATCTTTGTCTTGATCTCCTCCACATAAGTAAATTCTCTGTCCTCTAAAATTACATGGTTCTTGTCGGTATCAAACCGCTGTACCATACCGGCCGCTTTCTCATTGTCAATATAAAGTCTTACCGCATCACCGTCTTTGTTGGTGTAGCAGGTGGCAATCGACTGCGCCGGAATGTTCTGTGCCTTAATCCGCTTTCCGTTTTCGATGATCGGATAGTCCTTTTCGATCATTTGAGAAATGTTCACCTTATTTCCGTAGCGGTCGCTGATGGTTTCGCGATCCATGGACACCGACAAAATCTCAAAGCTTTGGTACTTTTCAATCTTTACAACATCGTATCCGCCGCTCTCATCATTGTCAATCAGAATCAGGCGTCCCTGGCTTAACTTAAAATCATCTGCCGTGTAGTCCGGATAAAGACTGTAATTGTAGAGTACGTCCACCGCGGAAGAAAGGCTGGCCAGCCTTGCACGGTCGTTTTCGTCCCAGTAACTGATGGAGGATTTGCTGATTGCATCCTTTTGCAGCATATCCGGCTTTAACTCCAGCACACGGTTGCCGTCATCAAACATGGAAAGAATCTGCGTCCTTTCGCCGTCATTCTTCGCCAGCGCCGCAACGCGCATACCGATAAATTCCTCATACTTTCCCTCTTCGCAGTAGTAGGTCGTACCGCCGATCACCACGCGGTTCCCGTCGGTGCCGTCCGCCCCGGTAATCGAAGAATACGAGGTACTCTGCACAATGCCGTAAACCATCTTCATGCCGAGCACCCGTTCCATATACGGGGTCTCATTCACCGTAGAACGGTTGCCGTCCGGTGCATACGTTGTCTCCACCGACGCCGCACGCAGCGTATTGTAAATCATCACCGCAAGATCACGCATGGTGATGATTTCCTCTGCGCCGCAGCCGATGTTATGAGAAATGCTGTACCGTCTTGCAATGCTTTCGATCTGTGCCTGATCCTCCGAATCGATGGAACCGTCATCAAAAAAGATCGCATAGCCCAAAATGTCAATCATGACTGCCTCGGCGGTGACGCGCTTTACCTTATTGCCATACGCCGCTTTTCCAAAATACCGATCGCTGACATAGCTTGAGGCTCCAAGGGCATTGGCCGCCGCCGCAAGATCTTCTATGGTTGCCTCTTTATCCGCGATGTACTCCGTCATAGCGCCGAGTCCGATTG
>URTH01000150.1 GCA_900550775.1 uncultured Eubacteriales bacterium
GTTTTGGTGATGAAGGATCCGGAGGCGGATTTGACCGAGGTTATGCCGGCACCGGATTTTCCTTTTGGTGCACAGCTGCTGTATCAGAGAGACGAAATGCGTGAAATTTATAAAACCGGCCGCGGCAGCTTTAAAATGCGTGCGTCCTACACCTACGATAAAATGCAGAACTGCATCGACATCACGGAAATTCCGTATACCACCACGGTGGAGGCCATCGTGGAAAAGGTTGTGGAGCTTGTTAAAAACGGGAAGGTGAAAGAAATCTCGGACATCCGTGACGAGACGGACAAAAAAGGCTTAAAGCTTACCATTGATTTAAAACGCGGCACCGACCCGGAAAAACTGATGGCAAAACTGTTTCGGATGACGCCCTTGCAGGATAGCTTTGGATGTAACTTTAATATCCTGGTAGAGGGTTCGCCGATGGTGCTTGGGGTCAACGATATCCTTTGCGAGTGGCTGCGGTTTCGGCGCAGCTGCGTGCTGCGCGCGGTGGCCTTTGATATCGTGCGCAAGAGCGAAAAGCTTCATCTTTTAGAGGGACTTGAGAAGATTCTGCTGGACATCGATAAAGCGATTCGAATCGTGCGCGAGACCGAGGAGGATGCGCAGGTTGTACCGAACCTCATGAAAGGCTTTCACATTGACGAGGCACAGGCAGAATATGTGGCAGAGATCAAACTGCGAAATTTAAATAAGGACTATATTTTAAAGCGAACCGCCGAGATTGCCAAGCTGAAAGAGGAAATCGAGGATTTAGAGGCGGTGCAGAAAAGCAAGGCAAGGGTTAATAAGATCATTGAAAAGCAGCTGCGTGAGGCGGCGAAGAAGTTCGGTACGGATCGCAGAACCCGGCTGATTGCGGCAGAAGATGTTGCAGAGCCGGCAGAGGAAGAAACCGTTGAGGATTATGCGGTAAGGCTTTTCAGAACGGCGCAAAACTATATCAAAAAGATTTCCCTGGTATCGCTGCGCACCAGCGGTGAACAGCGGCTGAAAGAGGATGATGCCATCATCCAGGAAGAGGAGATTACCAACCGCAGTGAGATCTTGTTCTTTGCCGCAGGCGGTGATGTCTATAAAATGCGCGCGTATGAGATCCCGGACGGCAAGGCCAGTCAGATGGGTGAGTATATCCCGAACCTGGTCGGCATGACAGAAAAAGAAGATATCATCGGTATGGTGATTAGCGGTGATTACAGCGGATGGCTGCTCTTTAGCTTTGAAAACGGAAAATGCGCCAAAATCCCGCTTAAGAGTTATGAGACAAAGTCCAATCGTCGCAGACTGACCGGCGGTTTTGCAACCAAATCGCCCATTGTCGGCATGATGTTTTTGCTGGAGGATACCGATATTGTACTGCGCAGCAGCCAGGATAAGGTGCTTACCGTAAACACGGAAAAAATTCCCGAAAAGACAACGCGCAGCAGTCAGGGCGTACAGGTGATGACGCTGCGGAAGAATGCGGTGGTCGCCGAGGCAGTGGCCGCAAAGGATGCTCCGATTGCAAACTGCGCGCGCTATCGCAGCCGAAACATTCCGGCGGCAGGCTCTGCGCTCCGCGATGAAGATAAGGGGATTGAACAGCTGGGATTTCGCTTTGATGAAAACGAATAGGTAAATAAGCAAAAAGAATGACCGCAGCCAGATACTGCGGTCATTTTGCTATGTAGCCGGATTTTCTTCTTTGGGAATCATTTCGCTGAAGTTTACAATCAGATCTGCGGCATGCTCCAGCCCGACCTTGCTGGTGTCGATTGCCAGGTGGTAGTTGTTGACGTTTCCCCATACCTTGTTGGTGTAAAAGTTATAAAAGGAGCTGCGCCGTTTGTCCGTCTTTGTAATCAGATTTTCCGCTTCCTTTTCCTTCAGCTGATGGCGCTGCATAATGCGCTGTACGCGCCAGTCTTTGTCGGCATGGATAAATACGTTGATCAGGTGCTCGCGCAGAATATAATCAGAGCAGCGGCCGACGATCACGCACGGCCCCTTGCTTGCCAAATCGCGGATGACCTGGGACTGAATCCGAAAGACGCTGTCCGAGTTTAAAACGTCCCCGTAACGATAGTAGGTGCCGCGCCCGGACTGGATTCCCATAACCAAAGAGTATAAGAGACTGTTGGTCGGCTTTTCTTCAATGCCTTCAAACAACGATTCCGAAAGACCGCTTTCCTTTGCGGCGAGTGCAATTAACTCTCTATCGTAAAAATGAATTCCCATTTTCTCAGAGAGCAGTTTTGCAACATCTCTGCCGCCGGAGCCGAACTGACGGGCAATTGTAATTACCGTGTGAGCCATGAAAATTCCTCCTCTTGATGCAATGTGATGGATTTGCCAAAGGGGTTCTCCCTCTTGCCGCCTTGGGCAAAACAGGATCCCCCTTGTACGCCTGCTTTCATTATAGCACAGTTGCCTATGGGTTTCAAAGGTTTTTTGGGTTTGGGGCAGCGTAAAAAGTAACAAAAATTGAGGAATATTTTTATGCGTTATGATAAAGCTGTCTGAGGGTGGTACCCTTGTAATAATGCGCTAAAATTTCGCGGTAATTTTTGCCGTGTTCCGCCATTGCGGCCGCGCCGAACTGGCTCATTCCGACGCCGTGGCCGTAGCCGTTGACGTCAAAGACAGCCTTTCCGTCCGCAAACTTCAGAGAAAAATGCGTGCTGCGCAGATGGAACGCCTCCTTGATTTCGAGACCGGTAAATGTTTCGCCAAGCATGGTCAGCGCGGCGACACTGCCGCTGTCGTGGTAGGTGAATTTTGGCGAAATATCCTCTAAATTCTCCGCCGTTTGGATGGAAGGACGCAGTCCGCGCAGAACGGTCTCAAAGGCCTCTTTGGGATAAAAAACGCGGCTGTGATAACCATCCGCACGTGTGTCCTCCGCACTGTTTACCGTCGTCAGATAGGGCAGAGAAACGCCCCATACGTCCTCCGCGTTTTCGGTCTTTCCGCCGCTGACGGCATGAAAACAGGTCTTGGCCGCCTTGTTTTCGTAGCTTAAATATTCGCCGCGGGTCTCATCTGCCGCGCGTTTGATCTTGGCGGCATAGTCCTCGCGAAAGCGTGCGTCCCATGTGTCCTTGGATTCTTCTAAGGAGCGCCAGGTGTGACAGTGTGAAAAATCGTCACACAGCAGCGCACCGTGATGTGCGGCCGGGGCGTTTTCTGAGTAGGAGGAGAGCTTGCTGAGTATGTAGCTGCGCGCGGCGACTGCCTGTGCCTTGAGCGCCTCTATGGAATTGGTCGGCGGCATTTCTTCTGCGACAATGCCGGCGATATAATCCTCAAAATCGAGGGTTAGGGTTTCGCCGGTGCCGACCCGATAGAGCGTTACCGTATAGGGGGCGTCCACGCCGTAGGCGGCGGTATCGTCTGCGGCGGCGGAATCGGCATAGGCCGGTGCGGCGGTGCGTCCCGATACCAGCGATGCAATCGGAACCATGACGGACGGAATGCAAAATACAGCGGCGGACAGAATCAAAAAACCGATCAAAAAACGTTTCATGTAAATTCTCCTCTCTGGGCGTATTGACGGGCATTGGGTGCAGTATTTTCATAAATTTTCTTGTTTAAACCATAATGTCTTTGGGCTTGTCTATGGCTTTGTTTCATCCTATGAAAAAAATTGAAAAATATGCTTGACAAGGCAAAAAAAATAGTCTATAATGTTTAGGTTATTTGATAACAATTCCTTACTCTCGACACAAATCGAGGGTCAAAGTCCAGAAGGAGGTGACTGATGTCATGACAGAGGTAATCAACAAGTATGAGACCATCTTCGTTATTGATGCAACCAAGACGGAGGAAGAAATCGCAGCTTTTGTTGAAAAGTTCAAATCTTTGATTGAAAAGTACGGCGAGATCGAGAGCGTGGACGAATGGGGAAAGCGCAGACTTGCATACCCGATCAACGATTTGACAGAAGGTTATTATGTTTTGGTGAACTTTAAATCAAAACCTGATTTCCCTGCTGAGTTGGAGCGTGTTTACGGGATCACCGACGGTATCATCCGTGATATCGTGGTAAAGCGTGAGGAGGACTAGTCTATGATTAACAAAGCAATTTTAATGGGCAGACTCACACGGGATCCGGAGCTTCGGCATACCGGGGCCGGCACACCTGTTTGCAGTTTCAGCATCGCCATTGATAATGGCTATGGTGAGAACAGACAGACCGACTTTATCAACTGCGTCGCTTGGAACAAAACGGCAGAGTTTGTCTGCAATTATTTTGGGAAGGGCAAGATGATCATTGTGATTGGCCGCATTGCGACCAGAACATGGGAAGGTCAGGACGGAAAGAAGAACTACGTCACAGAAGTTGTGGCCAGCGAGGTTAGTTTCGGCGAGAGCAAACGCAGTCAGGACGGTATGGCGCCTGCATCACCCGGCGTTTCTGCGCCGGCGGCAGCACCGAGTGCGCCTGCGTTTTCGCAGCAGCCCGATGTTGAAGAGAATTTTACCGCGCTTTTGGACACGGACGATGATCTTCCGTTTTAATTTGATTTAAAGGAGGCGAATTGAAGATGGCAGAAGAAAGAAGAAACGACAGACCCAGAGCAAGAAGAGCAAAGAGAAAAGTTTGCTCCTTCTGCGTGGATAAAGTTGATCATATC
>URTH01000151.1 GCA_900550775.1 uncultured Eubacteriales bacterium
CTGCCGGTGGCAGTCGTCCATCGCTGACCGAGGCGAGAGCCGAGACGGCAATGGCGGAACAGGGGACGGCGATTAGATCAAAATGAAATTTTTCGCAAAATAGGGTTTATCGACAGTCTCAAAGCTGCCTGGTGAGGCAGCTTTTTTGATGTTTTGGTTTTAGTGTTTTGACGGCTTTTTGGGGCCATGCGTCTTTTTGATCTGATACATCGCGTAGTCGGCGCTGTAAATCAGTGCCTGAATGTTGTCAAGATCCGCGGTATATTCCGCATAGCCGATGCTGGCCTCCACGGTATAGGCCATAGCCTCTTTTTCGTTTCTCCGTTTTAATTCCTTGCTGATTCTGTCGCAAAAGAACGCGATATCCGTGTTTTGATCCATGACATGAACAATCGCAAATTCGTTGCCTCCGTAACGCGCACAAAAACCGCCGTATTTTTCACACACGGCCTTTAAGACCGACGCCGTCATCATCAGCGCACGGTCGCCCTCGTTATGGCCGTAGGTATCGTTGATTTGTTTAAAAGAGTCTATGTCGATAAACATAAAATACAGGCGTTCGTTTTCCTCCAGCGTTCTGACCTCGGACGACAAATGCCGCAAAAGCTGGCGGCGGTTGGGGATCCCCGTGAGCGGATCCATCGAGATCAACGTCTTTAAGGAGTTGACATAGACCAGCAAAAACGAAACCGTAACACCCACCGGAAGAATGGGAATGTTTTGGTAGACGGCCTGAAAGGGCGCGGCAATCAGCGGCGAGATGGCAAAGGAGGCAAGGAGTAGAAAATCGTCCCGCAGCGCATAATTCTTTTTATGCATGGCGCTGATCAGCGTTTTGCAGGAGGTAAAGGCGATATAGCCGTAGGATAAGATCTGCTGCATGTAAAACAGCGGGCCGCGGTGATAGACGCCGTTTTCGTCAAAGTAAAACAGGCAGCCGTCAAAGGCCGAACGCACCAGCAGGGCAGCCAAAAGCACCAGCGGAAGTGTGCTTGCGATAAACAGCGGCTTGTTTTTAAAAAGGCGGTCGCCAAGAAAAGCCTCGGCATACAAAAACCAGGAAAAGCAGGACAGGCCAAAGGTCATAAAGTACAAAAAGTTGACGATCGTCAAACCTAAAGATGAGATCGGCAGCTGCGCCGCACTGCCGAGGTTCCATAATAATTCAAACACGTTGGAGATTGCCGCAAACCATATGGAGATGACAAACAGGTGAGCCACCGGCCGCATCTCAAAGCCGGAGGACGCGGCGTTGCAGGCGACAATACATAAAATAACAATACAAAACACATTGACCTCAGCGTATAAAAGCGTTGCCATGATACCTCTCCTTTCACAGTATTTTGCGGCTCATACCAAAATCTTTTGCCGTGTATTTTGGTATGCAAAAGGGTTAAAAACCGTAAAAAAGCACAAAAAAGCGCACCTTGCCAAAGCCAACGCCCCGGCAAACTGCACCGCGATATTCTAAATGTAAACAGAGACTGCGCGCTTACTGTGTGTGCCGGTTCTATCATATAAGTACATATTTGTCAAGTCCTTTCCTATGGTATCATAAGAAATGCCGTCTCAAAATGTCAGAAAAAGTATGAAAAAAGGTATGATAGAATTATACCATAAAAAGGGATCTGACGTCAATACCTTTATGCATAGACAGTACAAAAAAATGCTAACAGAATTTTTATGGGCTGTAAAATACAATTTTTACAGCCCTCGGCATAGTGATAAACGCTGTTTCGGCTAGGAGCCGGTAAGGCTTGCGCGCATCTTCAAAAGCAGCTTTTTTTCGATCCGCGAGACCTGCACCTGCGAAATGCCCAGCATTTTGGCGATCTGGGACTGTGTCTTTTGATCAAAATACCGCATCCTGATGATGGTCTGATCGCGCGGACTGAATTCCGACAAAAGCTGCGCCAGGGTCAGCTTGTCAACGACGGCGCTTTCGTAATCGGTTTTTTCCTCCAGCCGTTCGATCAGCGGCCGGTTTTCGCGGCTGCCGTCGTCCGTGACGGCGTAGAGCGATTCGGGACGGACACCGGCCTCCATGGCAACGGAAAGCTCCGCCGGGGTGATGCCCAGCGCCTCCGCGATGCAGCCAAGCGTTGGCTCTTCGCCGTTTTTCTTGGTGAGCTTTTCTTTGACCGCCATGGCCTTGGCCGCAGTTTCTTTCAGGCTTCGGCTGACCTTTATCATTCCGTCATCGCGGATAAACCGTTTGATCTCGCCCATAATCATCGGCACGGCATAGGTGGAAAATTTAACGCCAAAGCGTAAATCAAACTTTTGGACGGCCTTAATCAGACCGATGCAGCCGACCTGAAACAGATCCTCCGTTTCCTGGCCGCGGCCGATAAAACGCTTAACAACACTATGTACCAATCCCGTATTTTGGGCAATCAGCTGCTCTCTTGCGTCCCGGTCGCCGGCGGCGGCCAATTTAAGCAGGACGTCATTATTTTTTTCAAATTCACTCATAAAAGCCCATTCCGATCCGTTTTGTCATAGTGACGCTTGTTCCGGCGCCCGGCGCAGAATCTACTTTCAGCGTATCCATAAAGCTTTCCATGACGGTAAAGCCCATACCGCTGCGTTCCTCGCCGGGCGCACCGGAATAGAGCGGCTGCATGGCAAGGTCGATGTCCTCAATACCGCAGCCCTGATCCGTGACGGTAACCAAAAACATATCGCCCTGAATGCGGCAGGTCATCTCGACCTCGCCGCGCTGCTTTGCGTAACCGTGGACGATGGCGTTGGTTACCGCCTCTGAAACGGCGGTTTTAATATCGGCAAGCTCTTCACAGGTGGGATCCAGCTGTGCGGCAAACGCGCCGGCTACCGCTCTGGCAAAGGCCTCATTGCGGCTTTTGCCGGGAAATTTCAACTTCATATAGTTATCCATTGTGTTCCTCCTTATCGTTTGAATCATGCCCTTTCCTTGGCGCCTTACAAGTCCCGAAAGAACGGCTGAGCGGAAATTTAACAAGCATTGGGCGCATGTGTTCGAGTCTCTTATACCTAACCGCACTCAATAATTTTTTTCAGCCCGGACAGGGATAAAATCTTGTCCACCTGCGGCTTTGCGCGGATAATCATGGTCTTGCCGCCGCGTGCCTTCATCTGCTTGTATCTGCCGATAATCATGCCTAGCCCCGAACTATCCATAAAATCAACGGCCGCAAAATCCAGAATCAAATTTTGGACGTGCCGCAGCGTGATTTCGCGGTCGATATCGCTGCGGATTTCTTCTGCACAGCTTTGGTCGATCTCACCGGAAAGCTTTACCACCAGCGTTGTGCCAATGGATTCGATACGAATCTCCATAATGCTCCTCCTTCGTTTTCTGTTTGACCTATTTATCATAACATAGAAAAAGTATTTCCCATTTATTTCCATACAAGAAAAATCGACAACAAAAGAAAAGATTTGCAAAATCGGAAAAACAGGTGTAAAATAACATCGAAATAAGGGGGCGCAAAATCATGAAGGACACAGAGCGAAACACATTCTTAAGGGCAGTAAAAAATGTCGCGCTGCACTTTTTGTTTCCGTGCCGCTGCGTCTTTTGCCGACGGTTGATGCCGGTGACAACCAAGATTGCGGTGTGTCATACCTGTATGCAAAAGCTGCCGTTTACCATGGCGTATCCGCGCTGCTGCCGCTGCGGCAGACCGATGGCGGTACACCGGCGTTATTGTGCCGCGTGTGACGGCCGCATGGATTTTGCCTTTGAACGGATTTGTGTGCCGTACTTGTATGAGGGGGCGGTGAAAAAGGCGTTGATTCTCTTTAAACGGGAGCGGTACCAAAGCTTTGCCAAGGTTTTTGCCGCACATATCGGTGCGGTTCTATCCCATGATCTTGGCGATGTTTGCTTTGACGCCGTTGTCAGTGTGCCGCCAAGGCCGGAGCGTATGCGCAAAGAGGGCTACGATCAGGCGGAGACACTCGCCGCGGCGGTGGCCAAGCAGATGGAACTGCCTTATCTTGGCGGAGTTTTATATCAAAGCGAAAACCGTAAAAAGCAGAGTGCGCTCTCTGCGCGGGAGAGACGGGTGAACGTCCGCGGCAATTATGCGGTCAGAAAGAAGAGCGCCGTGCAGGGAAAATGCATTTTGCTGGTTGATGATATCACCACAACCGGGGCAACCATACAGGAATGTGCCAAGGTGCTGCGCGGCGCAGGTGCCAAAGCGGTATATGCCGCAGCGGCGGCAACGGTCTCAAAGGGTGAAATGTAAAAGATCGGTTGCATTTTTGGAATTTTGTGGTATACTAACGTTAGGCGAACCCGATCCTGCGTTCGTACGGACACGGCAAATTAAAAACGGAGGCAAATTTATGTTATATCGCAGTGTGATTATGGCAGCGGACGAAAAACAGGAGGTTTTTCGGCAGAGCAGATTTTTGTTAAAGGCGGCAGATCGGCCGCTGATTGATTGGGTGCTGGATGCGGCAAAGACCGCCGGTGCGGAAAGCTGTACGGTTGTCACCGGGGCGCGGGGCGATGCCATCAAGGCACACCTTGGCGATGCGGCAGACTATGCGGCGGCCGGCGAGGACTTTTCGATTGCATCGGTTTTGAACGGCATCCCCAAAGCGCAGACGGGCAG
>URTH01000152.1 GCA_900550775.1 uncultured Eubacteriales bacterium
CGTTATGTACAAATGCTTTTCGTGTTCCGGCACGTGCTTTGCAATCTCAATCATGCCGCAAGCGGCGCACATGCCTGCGCTTGTGTCATAATAAACAGGTGAGAGCGGCGCACGGAAATCACACAGCGGCAGCCAATCACTCATACTGAGCGACGATATAAAATAGTGTGCCACGCGCTTTGCCGCATCAAGGTATTCCTCTTTCTTTGTATGCGCATAGGAGAGCGCCATGCCATAAAGCGCCCACGACTGACCGCGCGACCAGGCGGAACCCAAGCCAAAGCCCTGCCCGGCATCGTCCATATCCTCTGCCATTTCACCGGTATACGGATCGTGGTTTACGATATGTCTCACGCTGCCGTCCGGTCGGATATGATCGCGCAGCGCCATGTCCGCATGCCGCTCTGCAACAAACCGAAACCGCGGATCATCAATCTCCTCCGACGCCCAATAGAGCAGCGGCAGGTTCATCATACAGTCTATGATGGTCCACCCGGCAAGCTCCGGCACATAGTCGCCGTGGTTCCACGCGCGGATAAAACCGCCGCCCGCCGGATTAAACCTTGACATCAAGTGATCGGCTGCCCGAAACTGTCGGTTGCGCGCCTCTGCCGATCCGGTCAGCGCATAGTCAAAGCCGGAAGCAAGCCGCCATATAAAGCCGACATCATGGCTCAGCCCGACATGGTTCAGCAGCGCTCTGTCCAGCTGCGCCTCGCTCCATTCTGCCGCCGCCTTATAGCATTCCTTTTTCTCCGCAGAATACATCAGCCACATGAGTCCCGGCCAAAAGCCGTTGGTCCAGCAATTGATATTGGATTTTGTCATGTCGTCATGCATCCCGTCATGGCTCCAAAACGGTATTTTTTCTCTTGACCGCACCAAAACTTGTGAGAGCTTATGATCCAGCTTTTCCCACATCTCCTCGGCCCATTTTCTGTCTTTTTCTGTCAGCATAACTTCCTCCTACCTATCCATACCCTTATTTTCATTCATGATTTTATACTGATTGGGGGTAATCCCCGTATACTTTTTAAATGCGTTATAAAACGTCCTGTTCTGCAAAAATCCCGATTGCTCTGCAACCTGTTCCATTTTCAGTCCGGGTTCGCTTTCAAGAATCTGTTTTGCCTTTTCTACCCGAAGCTTTGCAATGTATTCGCTGAGCTTGATGCCGGAATTCTGCTTTACGATATAGGCAAGGTAAATCGATGTGACGCCCAGTTCCTCACTTACCCTATTGACATTTAAATCAAGCTCTGTATAGTGCGCATTGATATAATCCACCGCCTGCCGGTATAATTCCGACTTTTCATCACTGCTTTTGTCCAGCATACCAATGACGTACTCTCCGTATTCCTTGACAAACTTTTTGATGCTGTCCATATTATCGTAATTTTTAAAGGAGTTCAGCCGTTCAAACGCCTCTTTAGTACCCTTGCTGTCCACACCGTCTACCGTTTTGTAAATACTGCTCAAAACGGAATACGCTCTGCCCATCACAACCCAGCGGTGGTTGATGTCAATCTGGTCTGAAAACAGTTGATCCACCAAAAGCGAAAAGGTTCTAACGTCTCCCTTTCTGATACACATGACAATCTCATTTTCCAGCTTATCAAACGAATTCACATCGCCCTCCGACTCCTTATTTTCAATATCCTCGGTAAAGATATGTTCCTCCATGCCGTAAAACTCACTTAAATTCATGCCGCTGACGGCGCTTTCATAAATGGAGTGCAGCGAATCAATCCCCTCTCCGATCTCGCTTGTCACGGATGAAAAAACAATCTCCGTCGCCATTTTTGTCACTTCTCCGCACTCACTGAGCAGCGCCCGCAGATGACGGCGGATATCCGCTTCCCGTTCAAAGTTAAAGATGCAGTACAGGCGGTCGCCGTATTCCACCGCATAATACTTTTCGTTTCTGCACATGTCGCGCATGATATTTTTAATGATAAAATATGCGTTTTTGAATCCCATATCCCGTAATATTCCCATATCACGGACGTAGATCACCGTAATACAAAAGTATTTGCCATAAAACGCAATGCCGAACTTTTCCAGTCCCTCCCGCATATAGGCCGGGTCGTTGATGCTGCCGCGCATGAGTTCGATTAAAAATTCCTCTCTGAGGATATCCATGTGCGTGCTGATTTCTTCCTCCATCGACCGCTGCCGCTGCATGTTGACCGCGATCTGACGCTTGATAAATTCAAACTCATTCTCGTTTCTCTGCACATCGGTGCTTGCATTAAACCCCTGCATGATTTCTTTGATGCTTAAATAACTCCAGCCGTACAGCTTATACAAAATCATCCCCATAAGCAGCAGACAAATCAGCGATACCAGGGCGCCGATCACCAGTATTTTATTGGCTGCGCCGTAGACATAGCCCACACGATCCACATAAACATACCGATAATTGGAAGTCTCCGATTTGATATAAGACAGTCCTGCATTTTCGCCCATGAAATTCGCTTTTTTTGTTTCGCCGGATTCCATACCGCTGATCATGCTCAAATCCACCGTTTTTATATCATCGTTGGTCGAAAAGTAAATATCTCCGCGCTGTTTTAGCACGGCGACTGCGCCGTTGTTGTTATCAAACTCGCTGCCGAAAAGCGCCTTTTCCTCGATAGAAATCCCCACGACGTAAGAAACCATATAGGGTCTGCCGACTGCATTTAAAAAGATGTAGCTTCTTTTTTCCTTGCCTCTTTGATCCTTGGACACCTTTCTCACGACATTGCCGTACGGGTTCTTGATAATATCCCGATAGTCCTCGTGTTCCTCGTTGCCCTGCAAGATGTCGGATTCAAAGTAGTCCTTGGCGTCATAATAATTACGCGATGTCACAATTTTATCGATACGCGGATAGTAAATAAAACTTTCGGTCGCGCTGCCCGATCCGGTCATCCGCTGCATTTCTTTTCCAAGCTGGGCAAGGTCATACAAGACCTGCGGCGTAACCGCGGTCTCTCCTGCCATTTGATTGACGGCATCGCTTTCCTGAATCACTCTGCTCTGGGTGATGACTTCCTTTAAGGCAGAATCGATATTGGTCGCAAGACTTTTTAAAAAATAGTTATATTTGCTCTCGGTCTCCTGTTTTACGGCAGAATTTACCGAGAGCAGAATATACAAATTCCCCAAAAACGGTATAATTAAAAGGGTGGCATATGCTACAAGCCAAAGCAATGCCACTGATTTTTTTCTTTTCGCACTATATCTCATATGATATACCTCAGAAATCTTATTGTTTACAGTGATATTATACAAAAAACTGTCTTTTAATTCAACTGTAAAATATAAATATTCCTATGTAAAATACAAATATAACACGCAAAGACGGCCACATCGACATCTGCTGTCTGCAAAAAATGCAGCGGCAAAAGAAGAGTCGGCAAGCACCTGATAAGCCAAACAGCCGGAACCGGAAACAAATGCAAAAAGAGCATTTGGGGTCGAAATGACTCCAAATACTCTTTTTAAATTTCTGTTTATAATGCCTGCCGCAGCAGGCTTTTTATCCGTTTTCTGTTTTGTTGTCACCGCCGATTCTAAGGACAATTCTTTTTAATACAGAAATTCATCCGAAAAATGCAGATGAAAATCCTTTTCAATCTTTTTAAATCCGTCGACGGTGATGGTTTGTTTTTTCTTGCCGCCCGTGATCTGCATGACATTCACAAGCATCTCCGCCGCTTTTTCAATCGTATGCATGATACCAAACGCCATACCCGGCGTCTCGCCGCTGCAAACCAGTCCGTGGTGCGGCCATATTACCGCGTCATACCGTTCCATCAGCTTGCCGGTCGCAATCCCAATCTCCGCGCAGCACGGAACCATCCACTCCATCACGCCGACGCCGTTCGGAAACACAATGGAACACTCCGTCATCATCTCCCACAGTTCACGGGTAAACACCTCGGATTTGAGCGGCAAAATATAGGTGAGGACATTGGTATACTTCGGGTGCGAATGATACACCACCCGATATCTTCCGTCCGTTGCCTTTGCCTTGATGCTGTGCGTCAGAAGGTGCGCCGAAATCTCACTGGTCGGTCTGCCGCCGTTGACAAGTCCCCATACGATCTTATATTGATCGCCCTTTTCGTTGACCGTAACCACACAGAGGGAATCCTCCGGCTGGTATTTGATATTCTGAAAATATTTTCCGCTGCCGGTTACGATAAAATACTGTCCCGCAAAATCGGGAACGGAAACGTCTTTTCCGATTTCCTGCCATACGCCGTTATCATGAAAACAGTCTTTGATTTCATCCGCCTCTTCTTTTGTCATCCGATAAGACATGTTTCCGCCGTTAATCTCACGCCACCCCATATTCCAGCCCATATCGGCGATCTTAATAAAAGACTTCATGGCCTTTGATTCTAAAACATTCATGATTCCGTTTCCTCCGTATCCAAGTTTCGACGGCAAAGGTTTTAAAAAACGGCCGCACCGTCTTTTCAAATCCCATTCCTCTTTACCGCTTCTGTATATCATTATATTGCTGTCATTCATAAAATTCTTGGATGATACTATGACGAAG
>URTH01000153.1 GCA_900550775.1 uncultured Eubacteriales bacterium
AAGAACATGACGGCACCGCCGGATGTTAAGGATATCGAAGATCAGATTGACGCCGTGAAAAAGGAAAAGGAGGCTGCAATCACCGTACAGGAGTATGAGCGTGCCGCAAAGCTGAGAGATGAAGAAAAAGAGCTGCAGGCAAAACTGGACGCACAGAAAAAAAACTGGGAAGAAAATGCGTCCGCTGCCAAAGCGGTTGTGACCGAAGAGGAGATCGCAGAGATCATCTCGATGTGGACGGGAATCCCTGTTAAGACGCTGGAGGAGACAGAGAGCGAACGGCTGCTGAAGCTGGAGGAAATTCTGCATCAGCGCGTGGTAGGACAGGACGAGGCCGTCAAGGCGGTTGCCAGAGCCATCCGCCGCGGACGTGTCGGGCTAAAAGATCCGAAACGGCCGACTGGTTCCTTCATCTTCTTAGGGCCGACCGGTGTTGGTAAGACCGAGCTTTCCAAGGCTTTGGCCGATGCGATGTTCGGCGATGAGGACGCGATGATTCGTATCGACATGTCGGAATACATGGAAAAGCATGCGGTGTCCAGGCTGGTTGGGTCGCCTCCCGGATATGTCGGCTATGACGAGGGCGGTCAGCTGACCGAAAAAGTACGCAGAAAGCCGTATTCCGTCATCCTGTTTGACGAGATCGAAAAGGCGCACCCGGATGTCTTTAACATCCTGCTGCAAATTCTGGACGACGGTATTCTGACCGATTCGCAGGGGCGCCGCGTGGACTTTCGGAACACGGTCATCATCATGACTTCAAACCTTGGCGCACGGCAGATTACCTCACGCAAGAGCCTGGGATTTTCGGCCGGCGACAGCGAGAATGAAGAACGCGATTATGAGACCATCAAGTCGGAGGTTATGGCTGAGGTTAAGCAGGCATTCCGTCCAGAGTTTTTAAACCGTATTGACGAGATCATTGTGTTCCACCAGCTGAGCAAGGAAAACATCAAAGAGATTGCTGCAAAGCTGCTTGATCAGTTAAAGAGCCGGTTGGCAGACAATAAGATTGATGCAACCTTCTCGGAGGAGGCGGTAGAAAAGATTGCCGATGAGGGGTTTGACCCGGTTTACGGGGCGCGTCCGCTCCGCCGGGCAATCCAGAGCAAGATTGAGGATCGCATCGCCGAGGAAATGCTGGAGGGCAAGGTCAAAGCGGAGGATCATATCGAGGTCACGGTAGAGGACGGCAAGTTTACCTGTGTCCCAAAGACAGAGTAAAAAATAAGGGCATCGCAAAAGCCGCCACCGGACAAGGAAACGTTGCCCTGAGAAACATCTTTTTTGCGAATCTCTGCGTTAAAAAAGTCTCGCAATCCGACAGGATTACTCGCTTTTTTGCCTTGACCTTCATCAAAAAATATTGTTTCCAGGGTGCAAAGCAGTTTTGAACATCGTAGTTTAAGCTTTAGACAAGAAGAAAAGCCGCCGTAATACTGACGTATACGGCGGTTTTTTGACGAAGTATAAACTTAAACTACGGCTTCAAAACCAATGTTTCCTTGTCTGGTGGCGGCTAAAGCGATGCCCTTGTTTTTGCTATCGTTCCAATTATTCTGCGGTGGAGGCAAGCGCTGCACCGATGATGCCGGCGTCATTAAACAGCGTTGCAATTTTGATTTGGGTCTGCTCCATGTCCTTGGAGTAAACATACTTTGCGACATATTCCTGTACCGGCTTTAACAGGTAGTCACCCTCCCGGCTGATGCCGCCGCCGATTACCAAAACCTCCGGCTGGAAGATGTTGATGACACTGGTAATGCCGTCTGCCACATAGCGCAGATAGGTATCAACCACTTCTTTTGCGGCACTGTCGCCGGCCTTTGCCGCGTCAAAAGCGGTTCGTCCGCTGGCGCTGCCGTCCTCTTTGAGATAGTCCTTCATCAGACTGTCCGGATTAGCGCGAAGCGCCTCTTCCGTCTGACGGATCAGAGCGGTGACCGACGCATAAGATTCCCAGCAGCCATGGTTGCCGCAGGTGCAGAGAACGCCGTCATGAACCAAAGTAAAGTGACCGATCTCACCGCCGGCACCGTTAAAGCCGCGGTAAATCTTTTTGTCAAGAACGATACCGCCGCCGACGCCGGTGCCTAAGGTGACTGCAACAAAGCTGTCCGCGCCGCCGCCGTTGACGATGTACTCACCAAAAGCTGCTGCGTTGGCATCGTTTTCCACCGTCATGGGGATATTCGGATAATACTTTTTCAGTTCCGGGATGATGGGAACGTGATGCCAGTGCAGATTATTGGCATAGATGATTTCGCCGGCCGCATTGTCGATGGAACCGGGGCTGCCGATGCCGATGCCTTGGATGTCAGCCATGGTGCAGCCGCCAAGCTCTGCAACCTCCTTGCAAAGCTCTGCCATATCGCGCACGATCTCCTGATAAGGACGGTCAGAGTCCGTGGGACGGGAGGCCTGCTGTACAACCTTTGGGGTGTCGTCTACCAGACCGACTGCTATATTGGTGCCGCCTAAGTCAATTCCTATATACATCATAAATTCCTCCGTAAATTTAGTTTCTATGATAATCTTACGCTCTTCATTATACTTCTTTTTCACGCGTTTGTAAATAACTATTTTACAAGATTTGCACATAATTTTATAAAATTTTCCCATACTAAGCATGAGGTGAATGCGTTGATTTTAACGGTTTTACGTACCATTATCATGTATTTTTTTGTCGTACTCACGCTGCGGCTGATGGGAAAGCGGCAAATCGGCGAGCTGGAGGCATCGGAGCTGGTGGTAACCATCATTATTTCTGAAATCGCAGCAATGCCGATTACCAATCTCGGTGTGCCGCTGATAGGGAGCATTCTTGCAATTTTAATTCTTTTGGTTTTAGAAATTTGTCTGTCCTACGCTGCTTATCGCAATCTGAACATACGCACCTTTTTATACGGACGTCCCAGTATGTTTTATCAAAAAGGCCGTCTCAATCAGGGCGAGATGCAAAAGCAGCGGTTTAATCTCGGTGATTTGATGGAGGAGCTGCGCAACAGCGGCGCAGTCAGTCTGGATCAGGTGGATTACGTTTTGATGGAGACCAACGGCAGGGTCAGCGTGATTATGAAAGCGGAGGAAAGTCCGCTGACTCCTAAGGATGTCAATCTCAAGACGGATACGGTGCGGATGAGCTATGTCATCATCGATAACGGAAATGTGGTAGTTCCGAATATGAAACGCCTGGGGCTGGGGGACGACTGGCTGAGCAAGCAATTAAAGATCGCTAATTTAAATCATCCGCGCGATGTTTTTTATCTCAGCTTTGAACAGGACAGCGGAAAGACAGTGCTGATTCCGAAAGAAAAGAAAAAAGGAGGGAGCGCACGATGAGCCGCGTGATTACAGCGCTTTGTATTTTGGTCTTTACGGCCGGTTTTGTGGGCTTTCATACCTACCAGATTTTAGATCTTGACAAGGATATCAGCGCAATCTGCGATCGGGTGGAGACGCAGTACGAAAGTGAGGATTGGGATCGTGTGAGGGACGGCTTAAAGGAACTGGAGAGCCGTTGGAATCAAAGCCGCTTTTGGGCGTGCCTGACGGTCGATACCGCAGAAATTGAGGAAATAGAAATTGCGCTGCAGCAGAGCATGAAGTATGCCGAAATTCACGACAAAGAGGATTTTATCGGGGAGTTTATCATGTTTCGGATGCAGCTGGCACATCTGCCGCACCAGGAGGGCTTTAGTATCGAGGAACTGTTGTAGAAACTGCGCGCAGACGCTTGACACCGACCGGCTCCTGTGCTAGGATAGTCCTAAATAACACCCCCGATTGGGGAAAAGGAGTTGGGACGGATGTATCTTATCATCAGCGGCTGTCTGCTTGGGCTGCGCTGCCGGTATGACGGCGATTGCCGTCCGCTTCCGGCGGAGCGGATTGCGCAGTTAAAGGAAACCTGGGAGCTCATACCCGTCTGCCCGGAGCAGCTCGGCGGGCTTGCATCGCCCAGAGAACCGTCCGAACGGCAGGGAGATCGGGTTGTTTCAAAAGGCGGAAAGGATGTCACGGAGCAGTATGTACGCGGGGCGGAGCAGACGCTGTATCTTGCAAAGCTGTTTTCTTGCAGAGCCGCACTTCTAAAGGAGAAAAGCCCCTCCTGCGGAAGGGGAAGCATCTATGACGGCAGTTTTCAAAAAAGACTGATTGACGGAAACGGCGTGACGGCCGAGCTGCTTTTAAAAAACGTCATTTTGGTCTTTGGCGAAAGCCAAATCGATGATCTCCTTGCATGGAAAGAAAAAAAGGCTGAGCGGTGATGATTCACCGTTCGGCCTTTTAAAATGAAATCGTATGCTTCAGTTATTCTGCAAACATCGGAGTTGAGAGGTAGCGGTCGCCCGTGTCCGGCAGCAGCGCTACAATGACTTTTCCCTTGTTTTCCGGGCGCTTTGCAAGCTGGGCTGCGGCATAAACGGCCGCACCGGCAGAAATGCCGACCAGCAAGCCTTCGCCCCGTGCCAAAGCGCGGCCGGTGGCAAAAGCGTCCTCGTTGGAGACAGGGATGATCTCGTCATAAACC
>URTH01000154.1 GCA_900550775.1 uncultured Eubacteriales bacterium
ATCTCCGTAACCGTTTGGGGAATTTTCGTGATGTGAAACGCGGTGCAACCGTAAAACGCCCATTTGCCGATTTGCATCAGCCCCTCGTTAAGGCCGTTGGATTTGAGATTGCTGCAGCCATCAAACGCATAACCCTCAATCACACGGAGCGAATTCGGGAATATCACCTCGGTAAGCGACACACAATCTTTAGCGGCTGACTCTGTGATGGTTGTAACCGTATCGGGCAGTTCCAGTCTTGTAACCGCCGATTTTTTGGGGACAGCCATCAGCATCGTCTGGTTTTTGTCATACAAAACGCCGTTTTCCGACATATAATATTCATTTTCCGCGGCTACGGTTATATTCTTCAGGCTTCTGCAGTCGGTGAACACGGTCTTTTCGATTGCCGTCACCGAGGACGGAACGGTGACCGTCTCAAGGTATCTACATCTGGAAAGCGCACTTTTTGAAATCGCCGTAAGACTGTCCGGAAAATTCAAGTCGGTCACCGGCGAATCTGGCGGTACCTTCAAAAGTTCCGTCTTGCTTTTGTTGTACAAAATCCCGTCCACCGACGTATAATGTTCATTGTTTTCGTCTACGTTAATCGAAATCAGGTCATCGCATCTGCGAAAAATATCATTTGGAATCATCCGCACTGTTTTAGGAATAAAGAGCGTTTCCAGGTATGTGTACCCACTCATATAGCCTGTTCCGAGACAACCGTCCAAAATTCCGAGTGTTCCCGGCTTCAAAACAATGTTTGTCGCGGTACCTTTTACCCTTACCAGCCAGTTTCCGCTATATAAAGCATCGTCTGTATAAACCGCCGTTTCGTAATTCACATAAGCGGTATTATTAAAAATATCCGTGCCGATCGCTGACAGGGTATCGGGCAGCGTAATGCTTATAAGGCTTTCACAGTCTTTAAAGGCATAGTCGGCAATCTCCGAAAGACTGTTATTTAAGCCGATTGTCTGAAGATTGTCACTTTCCAAAAAGGCTTTATAACCGATTTTTTGCACCGTATCGGGAACCGTATACGCAGTATCGGGTTTGCCGCCGGGATATTTGATCAGCGTTGTTTTGCTCTTATCAAAAAGGACATCTCTCTCCGCACAGAAAAACTTGTTATCTTCATCCACCGTGATCCGTTCAAGGATCGGAATCCAGCCGTAGTCACTCCCGAAATTAGTGCAAAAGGCATAATCGCTTATTTTTTCCACCGTTTTCCCGATATGCAGATTTTTAAGCGCCTTATGAAACATAAAAACTTCACTTGGTATGGTAGTTACACCGTCGGCAATCACCACCGTTTCAATTTTCGACATATAAGCAGACCACGGTACCGAAAAATACTGATCCGCCGCACCGTTTCCGCTGATGGTAAGCGTTTTGGCCTCCGCATTGTATTCCCAGTAAAGGTTGTCGCCGTATTTTCCGCTTGTTTCGCCATCGGCAAAAACCATTGCCGGCCACGCAGCGGTAAAAAGACAAAACACTAACACCGCCGCAAAAATTCGTTTTATACCCGTCATGGTGTCATGCTCCTTTCCGCTAGTTTTCATGAAGTTCATAAGAAAATTTCCGGAACATGGTTGCCGTATCGGCTCTTGACGGCGCGACCTTCGGGTAGATTGCATATTCATATCCGGTTACGGAATGGATAAACATCACGTTCTCTTTAAAGCACCACGCAACGGGAATCTTTGCGTAATCCGATATGTCAGAATAATCGTTATAGCCCTCCAGCGCCGAGGTAATATCCGAATCGTCAATCGATACATCAAGCCCCTTGCTCTTCGCATAACGGTAAAAAATTGCTGCAATCTGCTCTCTGGTTACGGTATCGTCCGGCGAAAATGTTGTATCACTCGTCCCCGTGATGATCCCGTTTGCCGCCGCCCAGGAGACCGCCTTTTTGTACCAGTCCTCGGTCAAATCCGTAAATCTTGCGTTATCACTTGCCTCCGGCTGCCCGGCTAAGCGATAAAACATGGTCGCAAACTGCGCTCTTGTGATGGTATCGTCCGGACTGAAGGTATCGGCGCCCGTTCCGTTCATAATACCGTTGTCAAGGCAGAACTCAATCCCGTCATGGTTATGGTCACCGTCTGCACTCTGGATATCCTTAAAGGTTTTTACTGCGCATTGATCGCCCTTTTCCTCGCACACATATCTGTCGTCTGCTGCTGCGGTCGGTTCGCCTTTTTCAATCACCTCGCCCGTATCGAGCAATACGCACCGAAATCCGTTGTCCCTTGCGTACTGTTCCGCTGCGGTGCCGCTGTAACATTTGATAACAAGATTTTCGTTTCTTACATCGTAGTCGTCCACATAGTCCCAGCCAAAGGCGTGCATATCAATCTGCGTCACGCTTTTTGGAATCGTGACCTCGTTTAAATTGTTGCAGCGAAAGAACGCCGCCTGACCGATATGCTCCACACCTTCTTCAATTGTGAGATTGGAAAGACTTTCATTCCATGAAAAGGCATTGTCGCCGATTTCCTTCACCGTACCGGGAATCACCACATTATTTAAGTTTTTGCACCAGTAAAACCCGAGCTTTGAGATGGATTTTAAGGTTGACGGAAATTTCACCGATGTAATATCCGACATTTCAAATGCGTCAACACCCATAAGCGTTGTACCCTCGCGGATTTCTATATCGCCGACCGCCTCCCATTCGTGAATCTGTTTGTTTTCGGTCGGTGCGGAGGGGTCGGGATTGTCAATTTCGGCATAGCCGATTCTGATTCCCGCGATTAAATACTGCCCATGATACTGAATGCCGTCAACGCGGTTATTTGCATCCTTATCATATGCCGATCCGAAAAAGATTCTTTTTCCCATGTATTCAACATTGCCCGGCATGGTTATGTTTTTAAGCGCCTCGCCGCTGATTGACTCGTCGCCTATGTATTTCACACTTTCGGGGATGACCAGTGTTTCAAGTAGGTCACCGCAGTTAATGGCGTAATCTTTTATAACTTCAAGTCCGTCGTTTAATTTCAGATATTTCAAGTACCGACAGTCAATGGCTCTGTTTCCTATTTCCTTTATCGTAGGCGGAAGCGTGATGCCGGAAATTTTTGTTGCACTTTCACGAAGTGCTCCGTCGCCTATCGCCGTAACCGGGTGACCGTCTATTTCGGACGGAATATTAAGTTCGACCGTGAAATTCGGATCGGGATCGTGCCAGAATTTCGCCGAATAACTTGTAATCATCGCCGAACCGTCATCACGGATAGTATACACCAATGATTCGAGCGAATCATTTTGCCGATACTCCTCCATATCATCGGTTACAGCAGTTTTGCTCTGTTCGTTCCATTCCATACCATACTCCGTATCGTAAACGCTCCAGGCGTACGCAGACGGCGCACATGCGGCGCAAAGCAGCATTCCCCCCAGAAGCATTGTGCTGACTGATTTTTTCCATTTCATCAAAATCCCACCCTTTCTTTATGCAAGCTTTTATACTGTATTCCATCCACTCCGTCTCCACTTTATCATAAATTTTCCAAAAAGTAAATGAAATTTCCGAAAACGACATTGCCAAAAACAGAAATACTTTCATTTTCTCTTTACCGTCCGCATCCTGCCAAGCCCCTATTGCCACGCAAAACGGAGAGAGCGAAAGCCCCCTCCGTTTTATGGTATTCTATTAAATTTTACATAACTCCCGCTTGAAAGACCATGTTACCTGAAAACTCCCCTTGCCGCTCGACGGACGGCACCGTTACCGCGCCGCTTGCAAACAAATCCCCCCCTACGCTGTGTTTGCAGCGGTCAGCGCCAACGCTTCTCCCCCATATAAATCCATACCGTCCGAAGGCATTTCGATTGTCAGGCCGATGCGATCGACCATGACATCCTCCGCCATAACCGTCAGCGGCAGCACCGCAAAAAAGAACGCCGCTGTCAGCAAATAGGCCTACCATCTTTTTCGTCTCATATTATAATCTCCCTGTTCCCTACCTACCGACCGACTCAGACGAATCATCACAGGCCGGCATATCCGGTATTATCCGAAAGCGCACCTCCTCATACCTTGACTTTTTTATCCCCATATGCTACACTCATTATACACCGTACATCGATGTTCGATGCAAGACTTTTTTTCAAAAAATTTTATTTTGTGAGGTATGTCATGAATCGCGGCAAAAATTTGTTTTCGATCGGTGAAATTGCAAACCTGATCCACATCACACGGAAAATCATATTAAATTATGAAGCAAAGGGGCTGATTAAGCCCGACCTCAAGGAAGGCGCCGCCGGGAACCGCTATTACTCCATCGACACCTTTACGCAGATACGCACCATCCGCGTCTTTCAAAATCTGGGGCTTTCGCTTGATGAAATCCGCGACTATTTTGATGATAAAATCGATTTACCGCCGCTGATCCGGCGGCTGGAATCCATGCGCGACGAGCTGAATCTGAATATCGAGCGGCTCTATGAGCGGACAAATAAAACGCAGAACCGAATCACAAAGATCACGGT
>URTH01000155.1 GCA_900550775.1 uncultured Eubacteriales bacterium
GACGGCATGGCGGAACAGGGGACGGCGATATAATCAAAATGAAATTTTTCGCAAAATGGGGTTTATCGACACGTTCAGACCGGCATACGCCGGTCTTTTTGTTGTTTTTTAGCCTTTTACAACGATATTGATGAGTTTTTTCGGCACCGCGATGCACTTCACCATTTCGCGGCCCGCGATGAGTTCCTGCACCTTTTCACTCTTAAGCGCCGTCTCTTTCATTTGTTCGGGCGTTAAATCCGGCGAAATCATCATCTTATCCCGGATTTTTCCGTTGATTTGCAGCACGATCTCAACCTCACTGACCTTTAACGCGCTCTCGTCATAAGCCGGCCACGGATAAACTGCCAGATCTTCGTCTCTGTCCATCTTTTCCCACATTTCAAAGGCAATATGCGGCACAAAAGGCGAAAGCAGAACGACCAGATTCTCCAGCGCCTCGGCAATCAAGCCACGGTGATAATCAGCACTGTCCGTCTTTTCCTTATAGGCATAAATCGCATTTACCATTTCCATAATGGAACTGATCGCCGTGTTAAAGCTGAAACGGTCACAGTCCTCGGCCACCTTTTTGATGCTGGCATGGACGGCAAAGCGCAGCTTCTTTTCCTCCGCGTTCAGCACCGCTCCGTCAATTTCCTGTTTTTGTGCATACGGCGACAAATCCTCCACCACTCTCCAAACACGGTTCAAAAAGCGGTACGCGCCCTCGACTGCGGTATCGTTCCAGTCAAGGTCTCTCTCCGGCGGTGCCGCAAACAGGATAAACAAACGCGCCGTATCTGCGCCGTATTTTTCAACAATCTCGTCCGGGCTGACAACATTACCGACCGATTTTGACATCTTACTGCCGTCCTTTAGCACCATACCCTGGGTTAAAAGGTTGGCAAACGGCTCATCACAGGAGAGGTATCCGAGATCATGCAGCACCTTGGTGAAAAACCGCGCATAGAGCAGATGCAATATCGCATGTTCCACACCGCCGATGTACTGATCCACGTTCATCCAGTAATCCGCCTTTTCTTTATCAAACGGAAGCTTTGTATTATGCGGATCGGTGTAGCGCAGATAATACCAGGAGGAGCACACAAAGGTGTCCATGGTATCGGTTTCACGCTTAGCAGGGCCGCCGCAGTGCGGACAGGTGGTATGCACAAATTCCGGGCATTCGCTCAGCGGAGATTTTCCCTGGCCGGTAAACTTTACATTCTCCGGCAGTAATACCGGCAGCTGATCCTCCGGTACGGCAACCGTGCCGCACTTTTCGCAGTACACCATCGGGATCGGTGCACCCCAGTACCGCTGACGGGAAATCAGCCAGTCGCGCAGTCTGAAGTTCACCTTGCGCTGTCCGATTTCATGCTCTTCGGCGTAGTCGATGATCTTTTTCAATGCGTCCTTGTTGGACATGCCGCTCACAAATCCGGAATTTTCCATGATTCCCTCGGCGGCACATGCCTCGGTCATGGTATTGCCGTTTCCTTCGTAGCCCTCCGGGCGTACCACCAAACGAATCGGCAGATCGTATTTTTTTGCAAACTCAAAGTCTCTTTGGTCGTGTGCCGGAACGCCCATTACGACGCCGGTTCCGTAATCCAAAAATACATAATTGGCTAAGTAAAGCGGAATTTTCTCTTCCGTAAAGGGATTGATCATATAGCAGCCGGTGAACACACCCTCTTTTTCGGTGTCCGTGGCGGAGCGCACAATCTCACTCAGTCCCTGCACCTTTTTGATAAAGGCGCGGCACGCTTCCTCCTGCGGCTTGCCCGCAATCAGCTTTTCTACCATCGGATGCTCCGGCGCCATTACCATGTAAGACACGCCAAAGATCGTGTCCGGCCGCGTGGTATAAACCGTCAGCTTTTCATCCGTGCCGTCAATCTGAAACTGTACCTCAGCACCCTCGCTGCGGCCGATCCAGTTTGCCTGCATGGATTTTACCTTATCCGGCCATCCCTTTAAGCGGTCGATGTCGTCTAAAAGGCGCTGCGCATAGTCGGTAATTTTAAAGAACCACTGTTCCAGATCCTTCTTGCCGACTTCGCTCTTGCAGCGTTCGCACTTGCCGCCGACCACCTGCTCGTTTGCAAGCACGGTCTGACAGGACGGGCACCAGTTTACATAAGACTTCTTTTTATAGGCAAGTCCGTTTTTATAAAGCTGCAAAAACATCCACTGCGTAAACTTATAGTAGTCCGGCTTTGCCGTTGCAACCTCACGTTCCCAGTCATAGCTAAAGCCCAAACGCTTCAGCTGCTCACGCATATGGTCGATATTGGACCAGGTCCAGTCTGCCGGAGGGGTGCCATGCTTGATGGCCGCATTTTCCGCCGGGAGTCCGAAAGAGTCCCAGCCCATCGGATGCAGAACATGGAATCCGCGCATCTTTTTATAGCGTGCGACCAAATCACCGATTGAATAGTTTCTGACATGACCCATATGCAAATTGCCGGAAGGGTAGGGGAACATCTCCAGGGCGTAGTACTTGGGTTTGTCATGTTCCTCTCCGATTTGAAACGCCTTTTCATCCTCCCAGCGTTTTTGCCATTTTTCCTCAATCTCTTTAAAATCATACTTCATTGGCTGCTCCTCCGTTTCACTGCTTTTTTGCTTCATCCTCGGCGGCAAGATCAGACAACATCAACCACGCCTGCATCCTGCCAGATCCGCTCTAACTGATAAAAATCTCTCGTCTCTTCCTGAAATATATGCACAACCGCATCGTCAAATCCCAAAAGAACCCATTCACCGCTGCGGTATCCTTCCTTGTTGGTGGGAAAAATCCCCTGTTTTGCCAGCGCATCCTCTACATGATCGCAAAGCGCCTGTACCTGGCGATCCGATCCGCCGGTTGCCAGCACAAAATAATCCGTCATGGTTGTCAGTGCGCGCACATCAAGCACCAAAATATCTCTTGCGAGCTTTTGATCCAAAGTCTGAAAGATGGTGTTTACCACCTGATTTTCACAAGCCATAGCCTTCTCCTCTTTTATTCCTGCGTATCGATAAATTTTTCCGCAACCAGTTTTTCGGTTGCTTTGGCGTCATATACAAAGTAGGACACGCCGCCCACATACTTTCCGCTGCCCGGCAGGGTATCAATGGTAACGCGGTCCTTTCCGATCCGCATCACATCCTTCATGATACCGAAAATCTCTCCGCCGGTAAAATTCGTCTCGGTATTCTTTTTGACTGCGGAATAAACGGCCGGCAAACGCAGCAGTCCGAGCGGCGAGAGCAGCTTGTCTCCTACCGCATTATACAATTCCTTCTGGGCGGACAGTCTGCCGACATCGCCCTCTGCGTATCCGTTTCCGTCATTACCCTTACGGTAACGCATATACATCTCCGCCTTTTCGCCGTCAAGCTTTTGTTTTCCGGCCGGCAGATCAATATGCAAGTCCTGTGCCGGATCATCATACTTCATGGCAAACGGGATCTCCAGCGTTACACCGCCGACCGCGTCCACAATCTCCTGAAACCCGTCAAAGCCGACCATCACATAATGCTCCGGCGTATGCCGGGAACCTGTGCGATTTCCCGGCTCATCACGTCAAAGCCGGAATAGTAGGCCGAATTGATTTTTTTGTCGTTTCGTTTATTGTTTACTCTGGTATCCCGCGGAATCTGGAGAATCTGAATTCTCTTATCCGCGCGGTTAATCTGGCAAAGCAAAATCAGGTCGGTACGATACCCGTCCTCATCCACACCGGCAACAACAAACGTCTCGGCATCACCGCTGCGCATACCGTTGCCGAAAAAGCTGAACGTCTCTCCCGTCTGCAGCGCAATGACAAAGTTATAGCACATCCAGATGATGATCAAAACCGTCACGATCGCCACAATAAACCGAACCGGGGATTTAATTCTCATGCTTTGTCACCTCTTTTTCAGAAGCCTTCGTTTCACAGCGGATCACCAGATCGTTTCGGCAATGCACCGCATCGGGATGGATGGTTTTCCGCTTTTTGATCAAGTCCTGAATGGTAAAATCAATGCCATAAATGATCGCCTCATCCAGATCGCGGTAACTGAGCGCACGCAGCTTGTCCACATCTTTATAATCGCGCCCCGGCTCAATATAATCCGCAATGTAAACAATTTTGGATAAAAGGCTCATATTTGCTTTCCCGGTCGTGTGATAACGAACCGCGTCCAATATTTCCGTATCATAGATATCAAAACGGCTTTGCGCGATGCATGCGCCGAGCGGCCCGTGCAGCAGGGTCGGCATATGCAGCTTCATCGCGTCCGGGATAATTCCGTATTCCTCCCGCAGCAGCCGCACCGCCTCCTGTGCGTCGATCTCCTTGGCACAGTCGTGCACCAGTCCGGCAAGATACGCCTTATCTTCATCGGCGCCGTAATGCTTTGCCAGCCGCACCGCCTCTTCCGCCACACCGATCGAGTGGCGGTAGCGTTTTTCGGAAAGGCACTGTTTTAAATTGGCTTTGATTTTCT
>URTH01000156.1 GCA_900550775.1 uncultured Eubacteriales bacterium
ACCGAGGGTCTTGGCGGCAAGCACAACATCAGCGATTTGGACTGCTGCGCCACACGGCTGCGCGTCACCGTCTTTGACGAAACCAAGGTACAGGAAGAGCTGCTGCGTGCCAGCGGCGCCGCCGGAATCATCCGCAAGGGCAAGGGCGTCCAGATCATCTACGGCCCCGTTGTCACCGTGGTAAAATCAAATCTGGAGGACTATCTCAGCACCGCAGCGGAGACAGCCGCCGCACCGCCGGTAAAAGCCGCGCCGAAAACGCCGCCAAAACAGAAAAAGCAGACAAAGACAGGGTCGCTCTCCCTCTGTGCGCCGCTGTCGGGCAGTATCGTTCCGCTCAGTGCGGTCAATGACGAAGCCTTTTCCCAAAAACTTCTCGGTGACGGCGTTGCCATTTTGCCAAACAGCGGCAAGCTTTACGCCCCCTGTGACGGCGTCATTGACAACATTGCCGACAGCAAGCACGCCATTGGAATTTCCTGTGATTTTTCTCTGGATCTTTTAATCCATGTGGGTCTGGATACCGTAAAGCTTGGTGGCGCGCCGTATACCCTGCACGTGAAGGCCGGTGACCGCGTCAAGACCGGCGATCTGCTTGCGGAATTTGACATGGACGCCATCTTAAAGCACGGCTTTGACCTCACCACACCAATCATTCTATGCGGCGATGCAGAAGAATTTGACATCACCTTATCCTATGAGAAAGAAACGGTGCGGCACGGCGAACCGCTGATGATCGTCCGCCGAAAATAGTCAAAAAAAGGGGGATAATCCATGAAAATGACATTTCGCTGGTACGGTGACGACGACCCCGTCACCTTAGATGCAATCCGACAGATTCCCGGTATGACCGGCGTTGTGACCGCCGTCTATTCCGTGCCGCCCGGCGCGGTCTGGCCGCAGGAGGAGATCGATCGGCTGAAAGCGGAGATCGTGCAAAAAGGCCTTTCAATGGAGGTCATCGAGAGCGTACCGGTGCACGAGGACATCAAGCTGCGCCGCGGAAACTACCAAACCTATATCGACAACTATAAACAGACCGTAAAAAACCTGGCAAAGGCCGGGGTAAAATGTATCTGCTATAATTTTATGCCGGTGTTTGACTGGACGCGGTCGCGCCTTGACCAGCCGCTGCCGGACGGTTCGACCGCCCTGGTCTATAACGCAGAGGATGTCAAAAAACTGGATCCGACAAAGCTGACCCTGCCGGGCTGGGACGCCTCCTATTCGCCAAGCGAGGCGGCCGAACTGATTGACGCCTACCGCGCCCTCGGCGAAGAGGGGCTGTGGGAAAACCTCCGTTACTTTTTACAGGAGATCATCCCGGTTGCCATCGACTGTGATATCAACATGGCGATCCACCCGGACGATCCGCCGTGGCCGATCTTTGGCATTCCGCGCATCGTCACCTGTGAAAAAAACCTTGACCGCCTGCTCGATCTGTACCCGGATTCCCATCACGGGCTGACGCTTTGCAGCGGCAGTCTCGGCTGCAGCGGCGAAAACGACACTGTGCATATGGTCTACCGCTACGGAAAGATGGGACGGATTCATGTGCGCAACGTCAAACGCCACACGGACGGATCGTTTGAAGAGAGTGCGCATTACAGTCCGTGCGGCTCTCTCGACATTGTCGCTATTTTAAAGGCCTATCATGAGACAGGATTCCAGGGATATCTGCGCCCCGACCACGGGCGCATGATCTGGGGCGAGACGGGAAAGCCCGGCTACGGACTCTACGACCGCGCCCTTGGCGCCATGTATATGACCGGTATTATAGAGACCCTGCAAAAAACGGCGCCGCGCCGAAAAGGAGATGACGTTTTATGATAAAACTACCGTTTTCGCTTGATCTGACCGGCAAGGTCGTTGTGATTACCGGCGCCGGCGGCGTGCTATGCTCTGTGTTTGCAAAGGCTTTGGCAAAAACCAACGCCAAAATTGCCCTGCTGGATTTAAACGGGGCGGCGGCAGAGCAATGCGCAAAGGAAATTCAAAACGATGGCGGCTGCGCCAAGGCGTATTCCTGCAGCGTACTGGATCAGGCGCAGCTCCGCGCGGTGCATGATGCGATTTTGTCTGACCTCGGCAGCTGCGACTTTTTAATCAACGGCGCCGGCGGCAACCACCCCAAGGCAACCACCGAGGACGAATATTTTTCTATGCAGGACAGGGACAGTAAAAAGACCTTTTTTGACCTGGATAAGGATGGTGTCGAATTTGTCTTTTCACTGAACTTTTTGGGTACCCTCCTTCCCACCCAGGTCTTTGCCGCGGACATGCTCCAAAAGGAGGACGCCGCCATCATCAATATTTCCAGCATGAACGCCGACCGGCCGCTGACAAAAATCCCGGCCTACAGCGGCGCAAAGGCTGCGATCTCGAACCTCACCCAATGGCTCGCAGTTTACTTTTCCAGGACGAATATCCGCTGCAATGCGATTGCGCCCGGCTTTTTTCTTACCAAACAAAATGAAAGTCTGCTAAAAGACGCGTCGGGAGCTCCCACGCCGCGCAGCGAAAAAATCCTCTCCGGCACGCCCATGGGACGGTTCGGCAGCGCCGAAGAGCTTTTGGGTTCGCTGTTCTTTTTACTCTCCAAAAGGGCGTCCGGGTTTGTGACCGGGACGGTGATTCCGGTAGACGGCGGATTTTCCGCTTATTCCGGCGTGTAAAATTTTCCGCGCTCCAATTTTGGTACCTTTTTCCGACCGTTTTTGTCTTGCCTTTTTGGACAAACTGTGCTAAGATGCTATTTGGAGAGTTATGTGGGAACGAGGGTATCATCTATGGGAAATAAGCTGTCAAAAATTGAAATCCCCTTTTACACCAAGGGCGAGGAAATCTTTAATATGGTTTCTCACATTGTGGGCGGCGCACTCGGCGTTTGCGCCACCGCGCTTTGTGTGATTTTTGCCGCGCTCCGCGGCAATGTCTACGGCGTCATCAGCGGCGCAATCTTCGGTGCAATGATGATCGTGCTGTACTGCATGTCCAGCATCTACCACGGTTTAAAGCCGGACTTTAAGGCCAAAAAAGTCTTTCGCATTTTAGACCACTGCGCCATTTATCTTTTGATTGCCGGCACTTACACGCCGTTTGCGCTCTGCGCCCTTCGGGCAGAGAATACTGCGCTCGGCTGGGTTTACTTTGGCATCGTATGGGGGCTTGCCGCCATCGGCATTACCCTAAACGCCATCAGCTTAAAAAAGTTTAAGCGCCTTTCTATGTTTTTATACCTCGGCATGGGCTGGTGTCTGATCTTCGCACTGCCGACCATCTACCGCGCCGTCGGCGTAGGCGGCATGTGGCTGCTCTTTGGCGGCGGCGTTGCCTATACGGTCGGCGCAGTGCTCTACGCCCTCGGCCGGCGGCACGCCTATATCCATTCCGTATTTCACCTGTTTATCGTGCTGGGCAGTCTGCTCCATTTTCTCTGCATTCTGTTTTATGTGATGTAGGATTCGGCATCTGCCGGAGGTAAGCATACAGGAACTCGGACGATACTGTGTCTGGCTCCCGTGCGCCTAGCCGAAAGATACCGAAACTTTGCCTTTTCAGGCAGGTTTGGATTGTTATCTCGATTAACCGTCTGCCGGAAGTAGACGCCGTTTTTATCACGGTACATCTTCCTCCGGCGGCTTTTTTATTTTTATGAAAAAAGTTCTTGACAAACGCCGATTTTTCTGATACAATTTTATTTGAGTTAGATAAGACTAACTCTTTGGCAAAAGCAAACCGCCTCTTTGGAGGCTTTTTTATCACGCATTGGTTAGTTGAAACTAACCTTTAGGGGGCTGTCCCATGTTAGAACTGTTACTGGCAAAGTATTGCGCACCGGCTCTTGCCGGTATGAAGGCGGCAAACTTAGTAACCTGCTTTTTTGCGCAGATCCCGGATTTAAAAAACAAAATCCGCGCACTCAATCAGACGCTGAACGCCAAAGATATTTATCTGGTGCCGATTTGCGAATGTGAGCGGCGCGTCCTTCTGCTTGTCTTTCGCAAGGAGCTTTTGTGCCGCTACTTAAAACGGGACGAGATTCACGCGCTGCTTGTTAAGGCCGGCTACCCGGAGGCGTTTTGTCTTGACGCGTACCTTGCCATTTTAAAGGAGCGGTTAAAGCATTCTGCCTTTCCGCATGAGATCGGCGCCTTTTTGGGTTATCCGGCCGATGATATCACCGGCTTTATCCGGCACAAGGGCGAAAACTGTCTCCTTTGCGGCGAATGGAAGGTCTACCACAATGCGGCGCGCGCCAAGGCGCAGTTTGCACGCTATGCGCGGTGCAAATCCGCTCTGACGCGGCGTGTATCGCAGGGCGACAGCCTTTGCAAAATCTTTTGTGCATCGTAAAAAATAATGATTTCATTTTATATAGGAGGTTACATGATGGCAAAAACAGCAGTAATTTATTGGAGCGGAACCGGCAACACCCAAGAGATGGCAAACG
>URTH01000157.1 GCA_900550775.1 uncultured Eubacteriales bacterium
TGATTCCTGCGGCGGCCGCGGCACCATCATTAAAACGCCCTGCTCCGCCTGCCACGGCGAGGGCAGCGTAAGAAAGCCCAAAAAGGTACGGGTAAAGATTCCGGCAGGGATTGATGACGGCCAGCAGGTTTATGTCCGCGGCGAGGGCGATGCCGGCAGCAAGGGCGGCCCCAGCGGCGACCTGATTTTAAATATTCGGGTACGGCACCACAAGCTGTTTGTCCGCCAGGGATATGATATCCTTTGTGACTATCCCATCTCCTTTGTCCAGGCGGCGCTGGGCGCCGAGGTACAGGTTCCCACCGTAGACGGCAAGGTCTCTTACCACATTCCGGAGGGAACGCAGCCGAACACGGTATTCCGCCTGCGCGGCAAGGGCGTGCCGAAGCTCAACTCCAGCCAGCGCGGCGATCAGTACGTCACCATCAAGGTGGAAATCCCGAAAGGCCTGAACGAAAAGCAGAAAGATCTGCTCCGCCATTTTGACGAGAACGTTGACGCCTCCAAATACAAGCAGAGCAAAAACTTTTTTGAAAAAATGCGCGAAATCTTTAAATAAACCAAAAAACATACGCAAAACGCCGGCGGAATCGTTCGGCGTTTTCGCCGTGTTAGCGATCCGATCCCGATTTTAAGCGTTCGGATTACAAATATCAGGTTAGGCACACGGGGGACGAAAGGGAATCATTAAAACACCGATTTTGAAAGGCCGATTGCCGCTTTCGTCTATCAATAGAAACGAAAGGATGATACCATGGATTGGATTAAAGTTCGTATTACCACAACGGCGGCCGGGATTGACCCGGTCAGCGGCAGACTGCTGGAGCTTGGCATCAGCGGAATCGAGATTGCCGACAAAGACGATTTTAAAGAATTTTTGGAGCAAAACCGCCAATATTGGGACTATGTTGACGAAGAGTTAGAACGCCTGAAAGACGCAGACACCGTCATCACCCTTTATCTCTCCGACGGCATGACCGGCCTGGAGCAGCTTGCCGCCATCCGCAGCAGTATGCAGGAACTAAAGCAGATGGATGATGCCGGCCAGTACGGTACACTCTCTATTACCACCGACAAGGTCAAAGACGAAGATTGGTCGGAGATATGGAAACAGTACTTCCATCCGATTCCCGTCGGAGAAAAAATCCTGATTCAACCGGCATGGGAAACGGCGGAAAACGCCGAGGACAAGGTGGTCTTTACTGTAAATCCGGGCATGAGTTTCGGAACAGGATCGCACCCCAGCACCCGCTTTTGTATCGAAGAAATCGAAAAGCATCTTACAAAGGGCGACACCGTTTTAGACCTTGGCTGCGGCTCCGGCATTTTATCCATCATCGCACTTCTGCTCGGTGCAAAGTCCGCCACCGCGATCGACATTGACCCCAACGCCGTTGACGTTGCCTACCGCAATCTAAAGCTCAACCGCCTGACCGACGAGAATTACCACGTGATGGCCGGCGATATTCTGACCGATCCCAAATTGCAGGAACAGCTCGGCACTTATGATATTGTCATTGCAAACATTGTTGCCGATGTCATCATCGGCCTTTCCGGCTTTGTCAAAAAGTTTATGAAAAAGGACGGAACCTTTATCTGCTCCGGCATTATTTTAGAACGCCTGGACGAGGTCACCGCCGCGCTGGAAAAAGCCGGTCTTTCGATTGCGTGCATCCGCAAGGATGACGACTGGGCAGCCATCACCTGCCGCCCGGCATAAAATAGCGCTTGCAATATGCCGCGCTTTGTGATATGATAGGTGCGTTGTTTTGACAAATCCGTGCGTCTAAGAGAGGAGCGTTTTGTATGCGCCGCTTTTTTACAGAACCATCGAACATCAACGGCGATACCGCCGTCATTTTAGAGGATGCCGCACACATTACACGGGTGCTGCGGCTAAAGCTCGGCGACCGTGTGCTGCTCTTTGACGGCACCGGCTACGAATACACCGCCGCGCTGACCGCTCTTGACGCCAAGGAATGTACCGCGCGCATCATCGAAAAACGGTTTTCCCTTCAGGAACCAAAGCTTAAGATTACGATTTTTCAAGGGATTCCCAAATCCGGAAAGATGGAATCCATCATTCAAAAATCGGTGGAACTCGGCGTATATGCCATTGTCCCGACCGCGATGCAGCGCTGCGTTGCAAAGCTGGACAATGAAAAAAAGGAACTTGAAAAGCAGAAACGCTGGAACAAAGTCTCCAAAGAGGCCGCCAAGCAATGCGGGCGCGGTCTGGTACCGCACGTCGCAAAGTCCATGTCGTTCAAAGAGGCGCTCGGCGCCCTGCGCGGCTTTGACCTCGCGCTGATGCCGTATGAGGAACTGGGGCATAGCGGCGACCGCTCTTTAAAGCGTGTGCTGCAAAGCGCCTCTCCCGTACACGTTGGTGTACTGATCGGCCCGGAGGGCGGTTTTTCCGATGAAGAGGCGGCACTTGCCAAGGAGGCCGGACTTTGCATGATCGGTCTCGGCCGCCGCATTTTGCGCACAGAAACGGTGGCGTCTGCAATCATTTCTATGATGATGTATGAATATGATGAGATATAGAGAAAGGATGATACCGATGAAAAAGAAGAACCATCAAAAACCAACCCGTACGCAGGGCATGTCCCGGCGTGAACAAAACGACCGTCTGGCCAACTGGTATATGATTAACCTGGGCTGGAGCCTGCTTGCCATTTTTGTGCTGCTCGGCATTCGTCAGGGCTACCGCAGCAGTTCCACCATTTTGTATATGCAGGGCGCTATGTGGGTTTTCACGGCCGTATTTGCCGTGTGCGCCGTGGTACTGTTTTCCCTTGCAAAGGCCGGCATTTTTCAAAATGCGCTGCGTGCCCGTCACTATGGCTATTTTATGATTGCCTGCACCGGCGTGGGGCTTTGGCTTGCCCTGTTTAACAAGTTGCGCCCGATCATGGAGCTGTGCGCGCAAAAGCTCTTCTCCAATCCCGCGCTTACGGTTTCCTCTTACTGGAATATCCGTATCCCGATGATCGGCATTGCGATTTACCTGATCATCGGATTCATCTACCTTGTCGTAAAAAGTGTAAAAAAACTGTAATCTATCCGCCTTGCAAACAACCGGCGTCTGTATTATAATAAAGAAAGCTGAGGAGGGGTCGCGTGCCGCATGATATCGCAAATGCAGTCTCTATCTTTCTTCAAATTACCGTGTTTCTGGTTGGCGTCTACTACCTCGCCATCGGATTCTTTTCCCTTTTTTCACCGCCCGTGAAGAAGGGAAACGGCGACTGCACCCGATTTGCCGTTGTGATTCCGGCACATAACGAGGCCGGCGTCCTTGGTGATTTGCTGCGCAGCCTGAAAGCGCAGGACTACCCGGCATCGCATCTTCACGTGTTTGTGGCGGCGGATCGCTGCACAGACCGTACCGAACAGATTGCCGCAGCGCATGGCGCGAATGTTCTGGCAATCCAAAATCCCGACAAGGCCGGCAAGGGCTTTGTGTTAGCAAGCGCCCTGTCTTTGCTGCATGCCGCAAATGAGCATTATGACGCCTTTGCGGTTCTTGATGCGGACAACATTGCAGACCCCCGCTTTTTTGCGGAACTGAATGAGGCACTGCAAAGCGGTGCGTCTGCCGTGCAAGGCTATATTGATACCAAAAATCCGAACGATAGCTGGATTTCGCATTCCTACGCATTATGGTACTGGATCAGCAACCGTATGCTGCAGATGGGTTATCACCGTCTCGGCCTCGGCTGCAGTCTAGGCGGTACCGGCTTTGCCCTGTCACGCAAGCTTTTGGATGAAATCCCCTGGCAGACGCATACCCTGGCTGAGGACGCGGAGTACACCGCGCAGCTGACGCTTGGCGGAAAGAAGATCTGCTATGTGCCGCAGGCCGTGGTCTATGACGAAAAGCCAACCTCGTTTTCCGTCTCACTGCGTCAGCGCATGCGCTGGGCACAGGGAATCACGCAGGTACAGCGCGACTACGGCGGCAAGCTGCTGCGCCGCGGACAGTTTGGCGGTTTTCTCCGTTTTTGGAGCAACCTTTTGATGCCGCTCTGTTCTCTTCTGCTCCTTTTGCTCGACGCCGCCGCAATCCGTCAGCTATGGCATGGGAAAGCAGCCGCACCCGTATCATTCTGGGCGCAGCCATTGCCCTTTTTGCTGCTGAATTTTTACCTGCTCGGTATGTTATTCTGCATCCTTTTGGGGCTGGTTCGCGACCGAAAATGGAACGCAAAAACGATCTTGCATATACCCGGTCTTTTTGCCTATCTGATCAGCTGGATACCGACCGGCATCTTTGGCGCGCTTCGCCACACCGAAAAGGAGTGGTATCACACGGCGCACAAATCAAAGTAACACAAAAAGAATGATAAAACGTCTCTTATGATTCTACCCTGCCGATAGGAGACGGTCAATGATTTG
>URTH01000158.1 GCA_900550775.1 uncultured Eubacteriales bacterium
CCGGAAACAGCAATTATTGGGGAGACAGCAACATCCGCTCCTGGCTGAACTCCAAGGCGCCGGAACGGGGTGTCAAATGGCTTTGCGGAATGAAACCGACCTATACCTATATGGATGAAGAGGGCTTTTTATCGGATGCACATTTTTCACCCCTCGACCGGGCAGCCATAAAAAAGGTTCATCAAAAGAGCCTTCTGGACGCGCCGGATGTCCAATATGCCGTGGGCGGATCGCTGAAATATTGGAAAAGAACCCATGATCCCCTCTTGTTTGTGCAAAAATATTACGATAAAGTGAGCTATGAATATGTGGACGATATGATGTTTTTGCCGGACGATATGCAGCTGTATCGTGTATGGGAAAACCGCCATATTCTTGGCGACACCTATCTCTGGGCTAAAATGACACCGCAGGCTGCGGAACAGGAAAGAACCTGGGTAGAAACGACGCCGGAAAAAATCATAAAGCCATCGCTTTGGCGGATGGGCAGATCACGGATTTTGAGAGACGGATATGAAGAGAACACCGGTGAAACTCATACGGCGGATCTTAGCTGCGGTTATTTTTTGCGCACACCGGATACAACCCCGATTCCATATCATCAGTCAGAGAATTATTTAACCGGGGATTACGTCCGTTGTATGCCGGATAAACCGGAGGGCGCGCCAAGCTTTGACGAGTCCGCAACAAACGCTTATCATTTTTCCGGAATCCGTCCCGCCTTTTATCTCAATGAGGACAATGCGCAAATCCTCTCCGGCGACGGAACAACCGACGACCCTTACGTGGTAACAGGCCTTTGGGCACCGGCAGACGGCAACGACGGCGCCATCGAGGGTGTATCGGTAAAGCCGCGTCCCGGAATCTCCATCTATATCAACGGAAAACGGGGGTATTATATCGACAGTGCCCGTTATGACCCCATCATCGATAACGGAAAGATTTATGTAACCCGTCCTTGGATAGAGGATATGTTTTGTGTTTCGACACAGCTTGAAGAACCCGATCGGTACTGTATCTCTCAGCCCGGCGCATATACACCGTCATTTCGTTTTCAGGTATCGCCCGGCGATTTTACCATAAGAGAAATTCAAGTCCAAAATCAGCCTCTGGAGGACGCAACATGGGACGATGCGCCAATGGAAAAAAACGGATACTTTTATCTGCCGCTTCAGGCACTGGCCAAATTTTTAGGTTACACGGAGGAATGGTCTTGGGACAAACAAACCGTTACCTATACAAAAGCCGACTAACATTCTTTTCATTTGACTCAAACAGGGCGGAGGAAAACCTCCGCCCTTCTGCTATGAACAAAGCAGCCGGAGCATAAAACTCCGGCTGCTTTGTTATGTTACGATGATTTAGCCCTCTTGTGCCGCCATCTTTTTATAAACGGCGTATCTTGCAGCCAAATCCTTTTCTGCCTTATCAAAGAGCTGATCTGCGATCTCCGGATAACCCTTCTTCAGCATCAGGTAACGGTTCTCGCCCATCATAAAGTCTTTGACATTGCCGGTCGGCTCTTTAGAATCCAATACAAACGGATTCTTACCCTCGTCTGCCAGCTGCGGATTAAATCTCCACAGGTGCCAGTAACCGGTCTCAACGGCTTTCTTTTCCTCGGCAATAGAGTTGCCCATGCCGCCCTTTGCCTTAATGCCGTGGTTGATACACGGAGCGTAAGCGATAATCAGGGACGGACCCGGATATGCCTCAGCCTCCTTGATGGCCTTGAGCGCCTGTGCCATATTTGCGCCCAGCGCAATCTGTGCCACGTACACATAGCCATAGGTGGTGGCAATCATGCCGAGATCCTTCTTCTTTACGCGCTTACCGGAAGCCGCAAACTTTGCAACGGCAGCCGTCGGCGTTGCCTTGGAGGACTGACCGCCGGTGTTGGAATATACCTCGGTATCTACGACAAAGATATTGATATCCTCGCCGGATGCGATCACGTGATCCAGACCGCCGTAGCCGATGTCATAAGCCCAGCCGTCACCGCCGAATACCCACTGCGAACGCTTTACCAGATAGTCGGTTCTGTCTGCGATCTCCTTGATGGCCGGGTTGCTCTGATCTGCATCGGAAATCAAGGCCGCAATCTTATCGGCAGCTTCCTTTGAACCCTTTGCACAATCCTTAGCTGCAATCCATTCTTTAAATGCGGCTGCCAGCTGCGGAGAAACTGCGTCCATTGCCTCATTCATCCGAGCTTCCAAGTTGCCTCTTACCTTCTTGTTTGCCATTACCATGCCGAGACCAAACTCTGCGTTATCCTCGAACAGAGAATTTGCCCATGCCGGCCCTTTGCCATCTGCATCCTTGCAATAAGGCATTGACGGTGCGGAACCGCCCCAGATCGAGGTACATCCGGTTGCGTTTGCAACCATCATTCTGTCACCGAACAGTTGGGTAATCAGCTTGATATACGGGGTCTCGCCGCAGCCTGCGCACGCACCGGAAAATTCCAGATACGGCATTGCGAACTGAGAGTTCTTCACATTGGCTGATTTGTCAACCAGGTTTGCCTTATTCGATACCTTCTCCATTGCATAAGTCCAGTTCGGCTCCTGTGCCTCCGATACATCATCAATCGGCTTCATCACAAGCGCCTTTCCTTTCGGTGCCGGGCAGACATTCGCACAAACGCCACAGCCCAGACAGTCAAGCGGAGAAACCTGCATTCTGAATTCCAGACCGTCAAAGTCCTTGCCGACTGCCTTTAAGGTCTCAAAGCCCTCCGGCGCTGCGCTCTTTTCTTCCGCGTTGACCAAAATCGGACGGATTGCCGCGTGCGGACACACCAGAGAACACTGGTTACACTGGATACAAGTCTCCTTCTGCCATTCCGGAACCATAACGGCTACACCGCGTTTTTCAAAGCGGGAGGTGCCGGTTTCAAATGTACCGTCCTCACGGCCGTTAAACACGCTGACCGGCAGCTTGTTACCGCGCTGTGCGTTCACAGGATCAACGATGTCGGCAACAAATGCCGGGCGGTTGCCGGCGCCGGTTTCTTCATCCTTGGCATCCTTCCAGGCAGCCGGAATATCGATCTTTACCAAAGCATCGATCGCGCCGTCTACGGCAGCGCAGTTCATGTTCACAATCTCATCGCCCTTTTTGCCATAGGTCTTTTTGATTGCCTCTTTGATAAGGGTGACTGCCTTGTCAAAGGGAATGACCTCGGCCAGTTTAAAGAAGGCGCTCTGGGTTACCATGTTGATACGGTTCGGGCCAAGTCCTACCTTAACGGCAACATCCACCGCGTTAATGGTATAGAAATGAATCTCATTTTCCGCCAGATAACGCTTTACGTGGCCGGGCAGCTTCTCCTCCAGCTCTTCCGGCGTCCATACGCAGTTGAGCAGGAAGGTTCCGCCCTTCTTCAGACCCTCTAAGATATCATACTGATAAATATATGCCGGCTTATGGCAGGCAATATAGTCTGCCTCGTCCAAAAGATAGGTAGATTTAATCGGGGTTTTACCGAATCTCAAGTGAGACATGGTGACGCCGCCGGACTTTTTGGAGTCGTAGTCAAAGTATGCCTGTGCATACAAATCGGTATTATCGCCGATAATCTTGATGGCGTCCTTATTTGCGCCGACGGTACCGTCGGAACCAAAGCCCCAGAACTTACAGCGGGTTGCACCGGCCGGAGCCGCATTGACTCTCTCTCCAAGCGGCAGAGACAGGTTGGTAACATCATCGCAGATACCGATGGTAAATTCTTCTTTCGGCTCTGCAGCGTCCAGGTTTTTAAATACCGCAACCAGCTGCGTCGGTGTCGTGTCCTTAGAACCAAGACCGAAACGGCCGCCGATGATCATCGGTGCGCTCTTGCAGTCCTTATACAGGTTGCAGATATCTAAGTATAACGGCTCACCCAAGGAACCCGGCTCTTTGGTTCTGTCAAGAACAGCAATCTTTTCTACCGATTTCGGCATAACATCAAAGAAGTATTTTGCCGAGAACGGTCTATACAGATGCACTTCCAAAACGCCGACCTTTTCGCCCTTTTGATTCAGGTAATCCACCGTCTCCTCCAGCGCCTGACAGACACTGCCCATCGCAACGATGACCTTCTTCGCATCGGGTGCGCCGTAGTAGTTAAACGGCTTATACTCACGGCCGGTAATCTTCGAGATTTCTTTCATGTAATCCGCTACGATATCCGGGATTTCTTCATAGAATTTATTGGACGCCTCTCTGCCCTGGAAGTAGATATCGCCGTTTTGTGCGGTACCGCGCAGCACAGGATGCTCCGGATTTAACGCGCGGTCTCTGAACTCTTTCACAGCGTCCCAGTCAACCAGGCTCTTTAAATCCTCATAATCCATAACTTCGATCTTCTGAATCTCGTGCGAGGTACGGAAACCGTCAA